>JAXZEJ010000185.1:0-2157 GCA_037424205.1 bacterium
CCTTTCGGGCTCGGGTTTGAGGAGAACCTCTGGGACTATCAGGCCTTCTTGAACGCGTCGCGAGCGGCGATGCGGCCGAAGATCATGCAGTCGGCGACGGCGACGGTGCCGAGGCGGACCATGCCGTGGACGCCGCCAGTGGCTTCGCCGGCAGCGTAGAGGCCCTTGATCGGGTTGCTGCGAACGGACATGACCTGAGCCTTGTCATTGATTTCAAGACCGCCCATGCAGTGGTGGACGCGCGGCCAGAGGCGAACGCCGTAGAACGGGCCCTTGTCGTTGACGGAGGCGTCCTTGAAGAACATGCAGTCGAATTCCGGGTCCTTCATGGCCTTCATGTAGCCGTTGAACGTTTCGTTCGTCTTGGCAAGGGTGGCGTAGTCGATGCCGTAGCCTTCGGCGAGTTCCTTGAGCGTGTTGAACTTGCGGACGACGTTGGTCTTGAGGGCATGTTCCCAAAGCTTGTCGGTCATGTTGTGGCCGACGATGGCGTTCATGACGTTGGCTTCGCAGGTGTAGATCACGCAGGGATGGCCGATGGCGACGATGGCGTCGGCGCGGACCTTGCGGTTGCCGGTTTCCTTGATGAAGCGCTTGCCGGTGGCCGGGTCGATCATGGGCCCGAGGCCGACGCAGGATTCAACGAAGAGCGGAGCCACGCCGAAGCCCTTTTCGTCCGGGGACGTCCACGGGCCGAGCTGGATCCAGTCCATCTGGACGGTGTTGGCGCCGATTCCCTGGGCTTCCATGATCATTTCGCCCGTAGCGCCCGGATGGTTCGTGGAGGTGAACTTTTCGTTGAGGCGCGGGTCCTGGCTCATGCGGTACTTGACGTTCTGAGCAAAGCCGCCGGCGGCGATCAGGACGCCCTTGGTGGCGCGGACGTAGACGACCTTGCCGGAGTTTTCACGGCCGAAGCGATAGCCGGAGCGGGCCTTGACGCCGACAACTTCCTTCTTGTCGTTGACGATGATCTGGTCGACGACGAAGCGAAGGCGCGGTTCAATGCCGAAGCTCTTGAGCTTTTCGAGCATCGGGAGAATGAAGCCGGAGCCGGAATTGTTCGTCACGGCGTGGGAGCGCTTGACGGAGTGGCCGCCGTGATAGGTCACGGCCTTGAACTTCACGCCGATTTCATCGCGAAGCCAGTAGAAGTTGGACACGGATTCGTCGGCGATGCGGCGGGCAAGAGACGGATGGCAGAGACCGCCGCCGGCCTTGAGAATGTCGGCGTAGAGGAGGTCGGCCGAATCCTTGATGCCTTCCTTGGCCTGCATGTCGGTGCCGGCAGCGGCGACGGCGCCGCCGTTGATGATCGAGTTGCCGCCCGGGGTCGACATCTTGTCGACGATCATGATGTCTTCCTTCTTGGCGCCGAGATAGTGGGCTTCGAGGGCGGCGGCGCAGCCGGCAAAGCCGGTGCCGATGATCAGAAGGCCGGTGGTTTCGTCCCACTTCTGCGGCATTTCGCCGGAGAAGGCGGGAGCGGAAACGGCGGCGGCAGCGGTGGCGGCTCCGAAGAGAGCACCCGTCTTGAGGAAGCTGCGGCGAGACTGGTCGGTCATATTGAACTCCTTGTTTAAAAATTTCGGGATGAACCGGATTTTTGGCAAAAAACGGCCCCCCGACGTCGTCCGGTGGTCTAACCGGACGGCGCTGGATCATGAATGTTTAAAGTGCTTTTGGCGTTCGAGGGATCGGGCCTTTGTTCATAAAGTAGCCCGACGCAAGCGTCTTGTTGTTATCGGGTTAGGGAACCTTAAAGCCGAACTGGTGGCACTGGTCGCAGAAGTTTTCGGACTCGCCGTGCATGAAGTGGCAGTTCGTGCATTCAAGCTGGTCCTGATAGTGCGGGGACATGTGCGGGTTAGTCGGCTTGACGTCCTTCGTCTTTTCGACGAGGGCCTTTGTGTCGTGGCACTGGGTGCAGGTCTTGATGTCGGGCGTTGCGGGATTGGCCTTGTCCGGACCGTGACAGGTTTCGCAGGTGAGGCCCATCGCCACGTGGCGGTCGGCGCCGAACTTCTGGTCCGCGGCCAAAGCGGAGCCGGCTGCGAGAAGCGCGGTCATCATCAGGGCGGCAAGCGTGCTGAGTTTTGTCATTAGCCTGAATTTTGAACGAAGAACTCGCAGCAGTTATTGTTGGATTCAGAAAAC
>JAXZEJ010000186.1:0-4081 GCA_037424205.1 bacterium
CGCCATGCGAAAGGCGGCGATGATCGGCATTGAGGCTTTCCCATTCACCTCCCTTGGGCGAAAGAGCCTCAAGATCTTCAATCATCCAAGCCAGACGCTCGGTCTTTTCGGCAATGGCATCGGCATTGGCCGTCGCATCATCCAAAGCGCGGCGTGCCTTCTGCCAAACGGCAAATGCATCCCTGACTGCTGAAAGCTCGGCAGAAGTTCCCGCATGGTCGTCAAGGAGCGTGAGCTGATAGGCCGGCTTGAGAAGCGACTGATGTGCATGCTGGCCATGCACGTCGACAAGCGTTTCACCCAGCTCCCTGAGCTGAGAGGCTGCCACCGAGATGCCGTTCACCCACGCGCGGGAGCGCCCCTTGACGTCCACCGTTCGGCGAATCATCAGCATGTCGTCGCCGGTCTCAAGCTCATTGGCGGCCAGCCACTCTTTTGCGCTCTTAGGCGGAAGAAACTCCGCAACAATATTCGTGCGCTCCGCACCCTCGCGAACAACGCCTGCGTCCGCGCGGCCGCCGAGAATAAGCTGCAGGGCATCGATGAGAATGGACTTGCCCGCTCCGGTCTCCCCGGTTAAAACAGTGAAACCCTGACGAACGTCCAGGCTCAGGGACTCAACAATTACGAAGTCTCTAAGACTCAAGGCGGTCAGCATGAAGGCATCTCTCCGAAAGCAATGTTGAAGAGGCTACTCTATCAGCTTCACGCCGAATGCGTATGCCTCTTCACGCTCGTGGGCATGAAGTTCCACTTGAGCTTTCGACGCAGCAGATCGAAGTAGTCGTAGCCTGCCGGATGGAGCATCGTCATGGTCTTTTCGGTCGGACGAATCTTCAGCACGTCGCCCGGCTGCACATCGCAGAACTCCTGCATGTCGCAGTATGCGACCGCATCGCGCGCATTCGTCAGTTCAATATCGATCGACACGCCGGCAGGCAGCACGATGGGACGGTTTGAAAGCGTATGCGGCGCAACGGGCACAAGGCACAAGCCCTGAAGCGACGGATGCAGAATCGGACCGCCCGCAGCAAGCGCATAGGCGGTGGACCCCGTCGAGGTAGAACAGATGATTCCGTCGGCCGACTGACTCGACATCTGCTGGCCATTCACATAGATCACGAACTCGACCATGCCCCCCGCGCGACCGTGGCTGATCCCGACATCATTGACGGCAATGTTGGAAAAGATCGTCTCGCCCTTTCGCACGACCTCGCCCAAAAGCATCCGGCGCACATCTCGCGTGTAGCGTCCGCCCAGCACCTGGGGAAGAATCGTCTCCATGTCCTCAAGCACGATGTCCGTGATAAAGCCCAGGCGGCCGGCGTTGACGCCGATGATCGGAATGTCAAAGCCGGCGAGATCTCGAGCGACGCCGAGCATGGTGCCGTCTCCACCCAGTACGATCGCCAGATCGCACATTGCGCCAAGTTCGGCACGGGGATAGCCCGGGCGGCTGCTCCGTCCCTTGAGCGAAGCGGCACTTCGCTCGCAGAGGAAGACCTCCGCCCCGCAGGCCTCAATCACCCGGATCAAAGCCTCAAGCGGAACCACCATGATTTCGGTGGGCTTGACGAAAACCGCGACTTTCTTGAATGCTGATGTCATGGGCATGGAAATGCGTAAATGTGAACCACAATCAGAAGCACTATACCCCTGCAAGTGATCAAAAATAAAGCACAAAAAGCGGGAACCGACACTGAATCGATCCCCGCCTCGTTAAGTTGTCGACAGTAGAAATTACTTTTCCGCTTCGATCATCGCGGCGCCCATGGCATGGAAGCCCGCGTCGACATAGACGACGTCGCCCGTAAGCCCGCTGGCAAGATCCGAAAGAAGGAAGGCGGCCGTATTGCCGACCTCTTCAGTCGTCACCGTGCGGCCGAGCGGCGCCGCCTGCTCCATCGCACGCAGAAGCTTGCCGAAGTCCTGAATGCCCGAAGCAGCAAGCGTCTTGATGGGACCGGCGGAGATGGCGTTCGCACGAATGCCTTCCTTGCCCAGGCTGGCAGCCAGATAGCGGGTGCTGGATTCGAGCGCGGCCTTGGCCAGGCCCATCGTGTTGTAGTTGGGCACAACACGCTCGCTGCCCAGATAGGTAAGCGTCAGGACGGAAGCCTGACGGCCCTTCATGAGCGGGAGGAAAGCCTTGGCCATAGCGGGATAGGAATAAGCCGAGATATCCATAGCAATCTTGAAGGCTTCTCGGGAAAGACCGTCGAGGAAGTCGCCGGCAATGGCTTCACGCGGAGCAAAACCGATCGAGTGCACGAAACCGTCAAGTCCGCCCCATACCTTGCCGAGTTCTTCAACAACCGCAGCGATCTCCTCGTCGCTGCCGACGTCCATGTGATAGACGAGCTTGCTGTCAAAGTCAGCGGCCAGTCCTTCAATGCGTTCGCGATAGCGATCGTTTGCATAAGTGAAGGCCAGCTCGGCGCCTTCTCGGCGGCAGGCCTTGGCAATGCCGTACGCAATCGAGCGGTTAGAAATCACGCCGGTGATCAAAAGCTTCTTGCCGTTCAGAAATCCCATTTTCAGTCTCACTACGTCTAGGCCGTCCGCTTCCAAAACGAAACAGTCGGCGGGGTTCAATCATCGTTTCCGGCAAACTTCGATGCCGGAACAGGAGTGCGGTTATTGTAGGGGCTTTCAGTCGCCGCGAAAAGCATTGCGCCCTCCCCTGCGTTAGGTAGGCCGTTCGGCCCGAGCCCAAGCCTACGGAAGTTTGATGCGCTGTCCGACGCTCAGCCTGTTGGAACGAAGGCCGTTCAGATCCTTAATAGCCTTCACGGAAGTTCCAAAGCGCGCAGCAATGCTCGAAAGCGTGTCGCCCGACTTAACCCGGTAGACCGTATCCGAATCATCGCCGGAGCCGGCCGGCTCCGCATCGGCCTTGGTCGGCTGAGTTCTGGCTGTAGCCGGAATCACAAGCTTCTGTCCCGCACGAAGCGAAGAGCCATCAAGCCCGTTGACAGCCTTCAGGGCACTGATGGAAACGCCAAAGCGGCCGGATAGTTCATAAAGCGAATCGCCGGGCTTGACGCGATAGATCCCGGCCTCCGGAGTTTCATCGGAACGGCTGGGCTGCACTTCGACCGCCTTGCGTTCGGCCCCGGTCGGTATTTCAAGCTGCTGCCCAACACGAAGCGCATTTCCCGTCATGCGGTTTGCACGCTTCAGACGAACGACGGACACGTTGTAGCGGCTCGCGATGCTGGAAAGGGTATCGCCCTTGCGAACGGTATAGACGCGGACATCCGTCTCCGCCGACGAGGCAGAGGTTGGAATGCGCAGACGCTGTCCTGCCCGGATGGTATTGCCGCTGATGCGGTTAATGGAACGAAGCACTGCTATTGAAACCCCATACCGCTGCGCGATGCCGCCGAGCGTCTCGCCAGCTCTGACAGCATGAATAACGTGCTTGGTACCACCACCTGCGCTCACCATGCGGATAGGCGCACGCTCGACATTGGGCACCGTAAGGATCAGACGTTGTCCGATGCGAAGATCCTGCGTGCGCAAGCGATTGGCCTGAACAATGGATTTCTTGGTAATGTGCCAACGTCTTGCAATGCTTGAAAGCGTATCGCCTTTTCGCACGCGATAAACCACTCGACGCCAGGTAGTAAGCGGTGAGAGGCGAAGCTTGGCATCGGCCGTCTCCGCAGCAATATCCGTCTGCTCGTCCGCATTCGCCCGAACAAGAAGCATCGAATTGGCCAGCACGCGGCGCCCCTTCGGGATTCCGTTCACGTCACGAAGCTCGTCCTCGGTCATGCCTGCCGCTTCCGCAACGGAAGCCAGCGTCTCCCCTTCCTTGAGCTTGTATGTCGTCCAGCGCGAAAGCGGCTGGCCGCCGTCCATCCAACTCGCCAGGTTGTCAACAAACTCGTCAACCTTGTCGGCGGGAAGCAGCATCACGTTGTTGTGTGAGGCAACAATTACGGGAAGCTTGAAGCTCGGGTTGAGCTGCCGGAACTCCTGAAGCGGCATTCCGGCGAGTTCGGCCGCGGTTTCGGTATCGATGTCGCGAGGCTTCGTCACCGGGACGAAGAAGGGTTCTATGCCGACATCGGGA
>JAXZEJ010000187.1:0-2060 GCA_037424205.1 bacterium
CCTGATAATGCGCGTCACAGAGGGATTTTCATTAGTTAGCCTGCAAATAATCACATTAAGAGCGACTCATTTCGAGAGCACGCGCTCGCGCCCGGCCGGTGACGAAAATTCCCGCAAAACCATCGGATTTCAAGCCGTTACATCCTGTAACACTAATTGTTTTTACCCATACCTCCTTGGAGGTATCGACGGGTACGTTTTTGTGAATAAATCTCCTTTTCCCCTCTGCCGCGGATAACTTCACGGGTCCGCTTCGCCCCATCAAGATTTTGATTAATACCTCCATTTGTTTGATTGATCGCATTTGAGCATATCTGTACCAAACGTACTACCACCCTTTTTTACGTCCGCGGGAAGGCAAGGTAATCCTCCGAGAACCATAAAAAAAACCGGCCGCGCTCGGGTTGAGCGGGCCGGTTCGTCATGGATTTGCGTTAATGCCTGGCCGGATTATTCCTTGCCGGTCCAGCAGTACGTGCAGATCTTCTCGGGGTCGAGGCCGATGGCTTCGATGAGGCCGTCGATCGACTGGAAGCCGAGGGAGTCGAAGCCCATCTGCTTGCAGATGGACTTGAGCATGCACTGGCCGCGCTCGGTCTTGGCGTCGGAATACTCGTCAAGGTGCTTGGCGCCCTCTTCGCCTTCGAGCTCATGAACGACGCGGCGGGCGAGAAGCTCCATGTCGGAGTTGCCGCGGGAGAAGTTCAGATACTTGCAACTGTACATGATCGGCGGGCAGGCGGAGCGCATGTGCACTTCCTGGGCGCCGGACTTGTAGAGGAAGTCAACCGTCTCTCGAAGCTGCGTGCCGCGCACGATGGAGTCGTCGATGAGAAGAAGCTTCTTGTCCTTGATGAGTTCGGGAACCGGAATCTGCTTCATCTTCGCAACCTGGTTGCGGATCTGCTGGTTCGCAGGCATGAAGGAGCGGGACCAGGTCGGCGTGTACTTGATGAAGGGACGCGCGAACTTCTTGCCGCTTTCATTGGCATAGCCGATGCCGTGCGGAAGACCGGAGTCGGGAACGCCGGCCACGTAGTCGACGTCGGGCGCGGTGCCGTCGGCCATGGCGTTGCGGGCCATGATCTCGCCGTTGCGGTAGCGCATGACTTCGACGTTCTTGCCTTCGTAGTTGGAGTTCGGATAGCCGTAGTACGTCCAGAGGAAGGCGCACAGGCGCATCTTCTCGGCCGCAGGCGAGAGAACCTCGATGCCTTCGGGGGTGATCTTGACGATTTCCTGAGGCCCGAGCTCATAGTGGTCTTCGTAGCCGAGCTTGTGGTACACGAAGCTTTCGAACGAGACGCAGTAGCCGTTTTCATCCTTGCCGATCAGAACCGGCAGGCGGCCGAGCTTGTCGCGGGCCACGATGATGCCGTCTTCCTGCAGGATCATGATGGTTTCGGAACCTTCGATGATGTCCTGGGCATAGCGGATGCCCTCAACGAGGGACTGCTTGCGGTTGATGAGAGCGCCCACGAGTTCGGTGGAGTTGACCTTGCCCGAACCCATCGCGAGGAACTGGGAGTTCGAGTTGCTGAAGTAGCGTTCGATCAGCTGGTCCGCATTGCGGATGATGCCGACGGTCGTGATGGCGAAGAGACCCAGATGAGACCTCAGAAGCAGCGGCTGCGGATCGTCGTCCGAAATGCAGCCGATGCCGGAGTTGCCCTTCATGTCCGCGATGTCCGGTTCGAAGCGGGTGCGGAAAGGCGTGTTCGTGATGTTGTGGATCTGACGCTGGAAGCCCTTTTCAGGGTGATAGATCGTCATGCCGCCGAACTTGGTGCCCAGGTGGGAGTGATAGTCGACGCCGAAGAAGGTGTCGAGAACAATGTCGCGCTTGGATACAGCGCCGAAAAAGCCGCCCATTTACGTGCTCTTATGGAAGTTGAAGATCTGAGGCGCGAACGAGAGACGCCGTGAGATTCGTCTTTGGGGCTCGCCCGCGAATGTTGGCGTGATTATCGCAAACTGAGGTCGTTTTGTGGGGCCAAACGCCGTTTAAAAGTGGCGAAACGAGCCCTGAAGCCTCGATCCGAGACACTTTTTTGAGCCTC
>JAXZEJ010000188.1:0-6015 GCA_037424205.1 bacterium
CCACTGCGGATCCGCATGGTGGGTGGTGTGGAAGGGGCTGAGGATATAAAGTCCCCACCCCTATCCGATTAACGTCCGGGAACCGTTCTTTAGAAGGACATGATCTGGCCGTCGGTGCGCTTTTCAGTCGCGCCGCACAGCACGCCGTCCTCGCTGCGGACGATCACCTGGCCGCGGCCCATGTGGTACGGGTCGGGCTGAACGATGATGTTGTGTCCGCGGCGCTGCAGGAGGCGGATGATGTGGTTCGGGGTATCCTGCTCGACCTCGACGTTCTTGCCGCCGACCCACTGCCAGCGCGGTGCATCGAGCGCGGCCTGCGGGTTAAGGTGCCATTCGATCATGTTCTGGACGACCTGAACGTGAGCCTGCGGCTGCATCCAGCCGCCCATGATGCCGAACGGGCCCACGGGCTTGCCGTCCTTTGTGAGGAAGCCCGGAATGATCGTATGGTACGGACGCTTGCCGCCGAGAAGCGCGTTCTCGTGTTTTTCGTCGAACTTGAAGTTTTCGGCGCGGTCGTTGAACGAAATGCCGGTGCCCGGCAGGACGATGCCGGAGCCGAAGCCGCGGAAGTTGGACTGAATGAGCGAGACCATGTTGCCTTCGCCGTCGGCGCAGCAGAAGTAGATGGTCGACGGGCAGCCGGGATCGCCCGGTTCGGGCATGATGGCCGTGTCGCCGATCAGCGCGCGGCGCTTCGCGGCGTATTCGTCGCTCAAAAGCTGATCGACGGACACCTTCATGTAGGAAGGCTCGGCCACGTAGCGGGCCGTGTCGACCATGGCGAGCTTCATCGCCTCGATCTGGCGGTGCATCGTGTCGACGCAGTCTCGTTCGGCGAATTCGAAGCCCTTGAGGATCTGGAGCGCCATGAGGACCGTGATGCCGTGGCCGTTGGGCGGGAGCTCCCAAACGTCATAGCCGCGGTAGTTGACCGAAATCGGCTCGACCCATTCGGGATGATAGGCGGCAAGGTCCTCCTTCGTGAGGAAGCCGTTGTGCTTCTTGAAGAAGGCGTCGATCTTTTCGGCGATGGCGCCGCGATAGAACGATTCGCCCTTCGTGGCGGCGATTTCGCGAAGCGTGGCGGCCATGTCCGGGCAGCGGAACATTTCGCCCGGCTTGAGCCAGGTGTTGTTCGGAGCAAACGTGTCGAACCAGCCCTGGAATTCGGGACGATCGCGGTACTTGGAATAGATGCCGAAGGCTTCCTCCCAGAGGCGGGAGATGTTGGGCGTGACCGGATAGCCTTCCTCGGCGTAGCGGATGGCGGGGGCCATCACCTCTTCGAGCGGCATGCTGCCGAAGCGTTCGTGGAGAGCCGCCCAGCCGCCCACGCAGCCCGGCACGTCGATGGGCTCGACGCCGTAGCTCGGAATCTTCTCGTGGCCGCGGGCCTTGAGGGCTGCGACGGAGTTGGCAAGCGGCGCGGGGCCGGAGGCGTTGAGGCCGTACATCTTGCCCTTGAACCAGACGATGGCGAAGCAGTCGGCGCCGATGCCGTTGCCGGTCGGCTCGACGACGGGCATGGCGCTCGCCATGGCGACGGCCGCGTCAACGGCGTTGCCGCCCTTGAGCAGGACCTGAAGGCCGGCGGAGGCCGCATGCGGGTTGCCCGCATTGCACATGCCGTTTCGGGCGTAGACGACGTGGCGCTTGGAGGCGTACGGATAGTCCTGTGCGTCAAACTGAAGATTGGTCATGATCATTTTTCCTTAAATGGTTCGAGTTACAGGAATTCGACGAAGAAGCCGGCAACGATGACCGAGAAGCTCGTCACCGTTGCAAAGCCGGCAACCAGGTACTTCGACATCAGACGATCGTTGATGATCTTCTTTTCGATCTCATTTTCGGCAACGGCGTTGATCACTTCGTTGGCGATGAGGTAGGTGGCCGGGAAGCCGAGCAGCTGGCAGGAGGCGACGCCCACGGCGACGTTGCGCGAGCCGAGGATCTTCCAGAACGGGAGAACGTAGAAGAAGATGACGATGGCCGCAACGGAGATCACGAAGATGATCGCGATCGCATATGACAACGTGATCAGGTCGGCGGGCTTGATCGTGGCGAGCGACGGGATGATCGCGCCGAAGACCGCGCAGTTGAAGATGCCGGCGGCGTTGGCATGCTTGAGAATGTTCTTCGGCAGCATGCCCGTGGTGCCGACGACGGCGCCGAGGATCAGGGCCCAGATGGTGGCGGCAAGCCCGGTGTTCTTGCCGAGAACCCATGCAAGCCAGGCGAAGAAGGCCGTGATGGCAAGCGACGTGAAGGAGCCGTAGTACTTCTTGTGGCGTTCGAAGAAGGTGGGCTTGGGTTCGCCTTCGGGCTTCTTGGCTTCGGTTTCGAACACTGGGACGACGCCCGTGGCGCGGTACTGAGCGACGACTTCGCGGGCTTCGCGCAGGCCGAAGTAGCTCGCAATCGGCGTGCCGATGAACTTCTGCACGGCAAAGACGATGGTGCCGAGCGCGGCGGCCATGGCAAAGCCGTGCTCCATGGCAGCGCCCGTCATGATCTGGGTCGCCACGATGCCGCCGGTGACGATCGGAACGGCAACGATGGTTTCTTCATAGCCGATGAGCGGCATCATGAGGAAGGCGGAAAGCATGATCACGCCCATGGCAAGGAAGGCCGTGACCACGGTGCGCCATTCGTTGATGAGCTCGCGCACGTTGATCGTCGTGCCCATCGAAAAGACCAGGAAGAGCACGGACCACTTCGCGATCTGGTCAAGACCCGCACGCTTGATGATGTCGGGCGGAATGAGCCCGGACATGAACGCGAAGAGGAAGAGCATCAGGCTCACGAACACGGCCGAGAGCTTGGCCTTGGTGGCAACGCCGAGGAAGTCCCCGATGCCGAAAAAGAGAAGGCAGATGAACAGATACCAGAACATGGATTCGAACATGTTGTCCGCGGGCCTCTTGAGACCGGATCCCGGAGGATTCTCCGTCCTACGAAGCGCCGCCCCTGTTGTTTTCCAATGAGAGTGGATTTGGTTTTCGAGATTGTGTTGTCGGGCGCGGAAGGCGCCTTCCTTCAATCCTATCCGCCGCCCTCACCAAAATCGATAGGTCGATGTGATTAGGAGATTCACCCTACGGGTTTCACCCCATACACCCATTTCGCGCTCAAATGCATTGCGGCAGTGAGCCAAACTTGACCCGGTCATTTCCGCACAGCTCCGCATTCACACGTTTCCCCTAATGTCCATCACGCGTTTGCGTCACGCGGCAAGCGATTGCGACGACCGCACGGTTGATTATTCGCGACATCAAAATGCCGCCTTCGTCGATCCGGCGCGCAAAAAAGCCGCCTCGAACTAAGCATTCGGGCGGCTGACGGGCATTCGGAATCCGTAGCAGCGTCAAAATTCAAGCGTCATGTCGTACCAGACGGCGCCGCCGTGCTCGGAGGCGGAGACGCCTTTGCTGACGAAGCCGAACTGCTCGTAGTATTTGATGAGTCGCTCCTTGCAGGTGAGGATGAGCCCGCGGCGGCCTTCGCTTCGAGCCTTTTCGATGAAGGCATTCATCAGCATGGGCGCGGCGCCCTTCCCGCGCATTTCGGGAAGCACGCAGAAGCCGAAGATCGACTGCCATTTGCCCTTCGGATCGTGCAGACCGGCATTCTCGAACATCGGATCCGAGATCGTTTCGTCGTTCGTCACCATGCCGTCGATGAGGCCGACGGGGCGGCCGTCCAGGCAGAGCAGCAGAAAGCATTCGGGAAAGACCTTCATGCGCGCCTCGAAGCTTTCGCGCGTGGCCTTCTCCTCGGGCGGGAAGGACTGCGCCTCGATGTCGGTCATGGCTTCAAGATCGCTCATGGCGGCGGGACGAATGGTCAGCATGGTGGTTCCTTTTGAAAAAAATCGAGTGGGACAATTATAGGATTCCGACGCGCTTTTCCCATCGGGCGCTCATCGTGCTAGATTTGCCCAATCGCAATCGTTTTGGAGTTTTCAGATGTCTGAAGCCGAATTCGCACGCTCGGCCGTTCTCGAGCGCTTTCTCCGTTATGCCGCGTTCGACACGCAGTCGGACCCGGACAGCAGCTCGTCCCCGTCGGCCGCCAGGGAATTCTCGCTTGCAGCCGAGCTTCTGGAGGAGCTTCAGGCTCTCGGCATCGAGGCCGAACTCACCGACACGGGCATTGTCTACGCTTCGATACCGGCGACGGCGGGTCTTGAGGACCGCCCCGTCATCGGCATGATCGCCCACATGGACACCTCGCCCGATGCGCCCGGCGCCGGCGTCTCGCCGCAGAGAATTCGCGTCACGGGTGAAGACATCGTGCTCAACAAGGACAAAAACATCGTCTTCAGCGTCACGCAGTTTCCGGAAATTCTGAAGTATGCGGGCGAGGACGTGATCTTCACGGACGGCACGACGCTTCTAGGCGCCGACGACAAGGCGGGCATCGCCGCCATCATGAGCATGGCCGCACATCTTGCGGCCCACCCCGAGATTCCGCACGCCAAAATCGCCATTGCATTCACGCCCGACGAGGAAATCGGCCGCGGCACCGAGAATTTCGACATCAAGCGCTTCGGCGCCGCCTATGCCTACACCTTCGACGGAGGCGAGATCGGGGAGCTCGAAAGCGAAAACTTCAATGCGGCCTCCGCCGCCCTGACCGTGAAGGGCGTGGGCGTCCATCCGGGCTCCGCCAAGGACAAGATGGTCAACGCCGCCCGAATTGCCGCGGAGTTCGCCTCGCGCCTCCCGAAGTCCGAAGCGCCGGAAACGACCGAAGGCCGCGAAGGCTTCATTCATCCGCACGAAATCTCGGGCACCGTCACGGACGCGAAGCTGCTCATTCTGATTCGAGACCACGACGCCGCGCTCTTCAAGGCGAAGAAGGCCTTCCTGACGGCCCTGGCCGACGAGTTCGCGGCCGCCAATCCGAAAGCCGTGATCAGCCTCGAAATCCGGGATTCCTATGAAAACATGAAGCCCTACGTCGACAAGACGCCGGCGGTGATGGATCTCGTGCGCGCAGCCTATGCGGACGCAGGCATCAAGCCCGTGGAGCTGCCGATTCGAGGCGGCACGGACGGCGCGATGCTCTCCGTTCGGGGCCTGCCCTGCCCCAACATCTTCACGGGCGGCCTCAACTATCACGGCATCTACGAGTGCCTGCCGGTCAAGTCGCTTGAGAAGGCGGCCGACGTCGCGCTGGCCCTGGCCAAACGGTCGGCAGCGCTTGCGCACCTTTGACAAGCCGAAGGCCCGGGATTCCACAGAAATCCCGGGCCTTCGTTCCAATCGGATCAGTCCTTTCGGAAGGCGAGAAGCGCCACGTTGGCGAGCACGAACGCAATGCCCATGAACTGCCAGAATCCGAGCACGTCGCCCAGGAGCACCATTGAGAAGAAGTAGCCCGCCAGCGGCTCGGCGCTGTTGAGAAGGCCCGCCACGACGGGCGTGACGTGCCTCAAGCCCGCGAGAAAGCACCAGAACGCGAACATCGTGCCGAAGAGAACGATGAAGGCGAACGCGCCCGCCGCGCCGATCGTCCAGTCCGCCGATACCGTCCAGGGCGGACAGAGGATCGACGCCCAGACGCCGCCGAAAACGAGGCTCCAGGCCAGCGCTGGAACGACGCCCGCGCGGATCACGAGGCGCTTCGACTGAATGTTGTAGGCCGCGGCAAGAAGCGCGGCGGCAAGCCCCCAGACAATCGCCATGGGCGAGAAGACGAGCCCGGAGAAGTCGCCGTCGGTGACGATGAGCGAGACGCCGAGCGCGGCGAGCAGAAAGCACGCGATTTCGATTTTCGGAACGGGCTTGCGGTTGACGATCGCGCTCCATAGGCCGCACCAGAGCGGAACCGTGACAAGGAGAATCGCGCCCGTGCCGGCGTTGGAGTAGTAGATCGACTGGAAGAACGTGCTGTGCGCGCCGAATACCAGCGCGCCGCTCACGGCAGCGTCGAACACCATCCCCTTCTCGGTCCATACGCGCCAAACGGCCTTGGGCTTCACAAGGCTCATGATGCCCACGAAGA
>JAXZEJ010000189.1:0-1735 GCA_037424205.1 bacterium
AAGTTCCTTTGCGCAAACGATTATTTCCCGCATCACAATCAAGCATAAGGGTTTGTTCTTACTCCTTAATAGGCATCCTACTTGCCGATATCGTTCGATTGGCTTATTCATTGATGCATTTCTTGAGTGCTTTTTGTTCTACGGCAAAAAAGCGGCGGTCTTAACACGGATTTTTCTTCTATATTACGAACAGGAGAAAAACAAGCCGGACACCCTTCCGGCACATATGTTTCGATAGTCTGCACGGTGTTGAATTCGACAGGCTTTCGAGACACTTGAGATAGGAGAACTTCCCATGAAAAAGATTCTTTTGGCTACTGCCGTTGCCGCCGCGTTTGGTTGCTCCGGCATCGCCGGCGCTGCTGAAGACATCACCGTTGACGTCGCCGTGATCGGCGCGGGCGGTGCCGGTCTTTCCGCCGCCGTTGAAGCCGCCAACCTCGGCGCCAAGGTCGTCGTCGTTGAAAAGATGGGCATGCCCGGCGGCAACACGATCCGCGCCGCCGGCGGCCTGAATGCTGCCGGCACGGCTCTTCAGCAGGCCAAGGGCACGAAGGACTCCGTTGAAATCGCCTTCTACGACACGATGAAGGGCGGCCACTGGAAGAACGATCCGGACCTCGTCCGCACGCTCGTCACCGGCGCTGCCGGCTCCGTTGAATGGCTTCTCGCTCTCGGCGGCGACCTCCGCGACGTCGGTCTGATGGCCGGCGCCTCCCAGCCCCGCACGCACCGTCCCACGGGCGGCGCTCTTGTCGGTCCTGAAGTCGTCAAGACGCTCTACAATGCCGCCAAGGCCCGTCATATCGACATGCGCATGAACACGCAGGCCACGAAGATCCTGACGAAGAACGGCAAGGTCACCGGCATCAAGGTTGAAAGCAAGAAGGACGGCTCCTACACGATTTACGCCAAGGCCGTGGTTGACGCTGCCGGCGGCTTCGGCGCCAACAACGAGCTCGTCTCCAAGTACGTGCCCCGTCTGAAGGGCTTCGCCACGACGAACCATCCGGGCGCCACGGGCGACGGCCTCAAGCTCGCTGAAAAGGTGGGCGCTCAGCTCATCGACATGACGGAAATCCAGACGCACCCGACCGTTGTGCCGAATGTTGGCGAAATGATCACCGAAGCCGTTCGAGGCAACGGCGCCATCCTGATCAACAAGGAAGGCAACCGCTTCTTCAACGAACTCAACACGCGTGACGCCGTGTCCGCCGCCATCCTGAAGCAGAAGGACGGCGTGGCCTACCTCTTCTTCGACTCCGACATGCAGAAGTCCCTGAAGGCCACGAACAAGTACATCAAGCAGTCCTACTGCGTCTCCGGCGCCACGATCGCTGAAGTCGCCGGCAAGATGGGCGTGCCCGCCGACAAGCTCCAGGCCTCCATCGATGCATGGAAGCAGGGCAAGGCCGCCGGCAAGGACGCCTTCGGCCGCGCCGACATGCCGCGCAACCTTGACCAGGCTCCGTTCTACGCCATCATGATTACGCCGGCCGTTCACCACACCATGGGCGGCATCAAGATCGACTCCAAGACCCAGGTCTACAACACGAAGGGCCAGGTGATCCCGGGCCTCTTCGCGGCCGGTGAAATCACGGGCGGCGTCCACGGCGCCAACCGTCTCGGCGGCAATGCCCAGGCCGACATCGTAACTTTCGGCCGCATCGCCGGCCAGCAGTCCTACATCTATGCGATGCAGGCCGCTGCCGCTGAAAAGGCCAAGAAGTAATCG
>JAXZEJ010000190.1:0-1701 GCA_037424205.1 bacterium
CCCGACGGCTGCGAGCTCCACCATGAAGCGCAGGGCGTAGCGGGAGCGTGATCCGATCTTGAGAAAACTCATTGACGGGGCGTCCTGATGACGGGGTTGGGAAGGTCGGCGACGTTCGAGCGGAACGGGCTGATGTCGATGCCGCCGCGGCGGGTGAAGCAGCAGTTGACGGAAAGCTTTTCCGGATTGAAGACGCGCATCAGATCGGCGTAGATCTGTTCGCAGCACTGCTCATGAAAGCCCTGATGGCGGCGATAGGAGACGATGTAGGCGAGGAGGCTGCGGCGATCGATCTCGGGACCGCGATAGTCGATGACGATCGAGGCATGGTCAGGCTGGCCCGTGACGGGGCAGCGGGAGCGCAGGAGATTGGAGGAGAGCGTTTCCTCGACCACAACGTCGGAAGCGGCCTTGAGAAGCGAAGCGTCGGGTTCGTAGACGCCGCATTCAAGGTCGGCGCATTCGGCTTCGAGAACGACGCCCGGAACGCGCGTGACGGGCATTTCCCAATGGGCGAGATCGTCGATCAGAACTTCGACCTCGGCGCCGATGCAGGCCGAGACGTCGCGCTGAATAAGGGCGGAGGCCGCTTCAACGCTTTCAAGCTTCGTCTGGGTGAGGGAGCCGATGTAGAGCTTCAGGGACTTGGATTCGACGATGTTGGGGCTCGTGGCCGGCACGCGGATTTCACCGGCGGCGGCAACGGGAAGGCCGCGTTCGTTGATCCAGGTGATCTCGTAGAGGCGCCAGACGTCGGTGCCGCGGAAGTCATGCATGCCGACCGCATCGCGGCCGAGCGAGCGCGGAATGGGCGTGAGGAAATCGGGACGGTAGGTGTCGACGTATTCGGTCGTCTTGCCGAGCATGGTGCCGGCGGGCGCACAGGCGGACATGGCTTCTCCTGAGAGGGATATGAATGGTCGTGGTTGAAATTATAGCGAACGCGCAAGGAAGTGATATCTTTACCATTCCTTGTGCCTCAAGCGTTTCAAATGAAGCGACGGGGAGATTGGCGAAGAATCCTCAAAAACGCAAAAAGGGAGCCTTCGAGAGACTCCCCTTTGCTTGTGTTGATCTCGAGGATCAGCAGATTACTTCACAGCTTCCTTGAAGTTGGCGGAAGCGGAGAAGCGAACGACGCGGCCGGCCGGAATCTGGATTTCAGCGCCGGTGTGCGGGTTGCGGCCCACGCGGGCAGCGCGTTCGGACGTGCCGAACGTGCCGAAGCCGATGAGACGGACGTCGTCGCCCTTGGAAACGGCTTCAATGACAACATCGCCGAAGGCGTTCACGAGCTTCGTGACGTCAGCCTTGGAGAGTTCGGTCTTGGCCTGGAGAGCAGCGATAAATTCGGACTTGTTCATTTCAATGACTCCTGAGGGAACCGGGGGGGGTTCCATAAGTGCGGCCGAGCCCTTCGAACGGACATGGCCGGAAGAAAGAGAGAAGAGCGATCGAGCCCTTCCTCACATGGCCCCAATCATAGCAAAGTCTTTGCGCCGTAAGGATTGAGGCTTGTCGCGGGGGAGATTATGCGGCAAAGAGAAAAGACTTGCATCACGCAAAAAGGTAGTTGCAAAAAAACGAAAAGTAGAGCAGTTGAAGGCCCGCAAAACCGCTTCAGGCTTCATTTTGCGGGTTTATGCGGAGCAAATTGAGGGTTTTTACGCCTGAAAAGCATGCAGACGGGTGAGGAACCCC
>JAXZEJ010000191.1:0-3514 GCA_037424205.1 bacterium
CCCTGCCGAACATCATCGGCGAGCGCATTGACCCGTTCCTCGCCGCCGTTGCCGCCTGCTCGCTCAACTCCGGCGCCTACATCGCCGAAATCTTCCGCGCCGGCATTCAGTCCATCGCGCTCGGCCAGCTCCGCGCCGGCCTCTCCCTCGGCATGACCTACCCGCAGACGATGCGCTACGTCGTTCTTCCGCAGGCCGTCAAGCGCATCATCCCGCCGCTCGGCAACGAATTCATCGCCATGTTGAAGGACTCCTCCCTCGTTTCCGTCATCGGCTTCGAAGAACTCACCCGCTCCGGCCAGCTCGTCATCGCCGAAACGTACGGCACGATGGAAATCTGGACCTGCGTGGCCATCCTCTACCTCGTCATGACGCTCACGATCAGCCAGCTCGTCGGCTGGCTTGAAAAGCGCTATCGTCTCAGCGACGAACGCTAATCGTCAGACACTCCTTCAGGACGCCGCGCTTCCGACATGAAACGCGGCGTTTTTCTTTTACTCGGAGGCTCCTGGGAGCACCCCAAAAATCGCAGTTTTCACGCTGTTTTCCACCTCCTGCGAGAATGTGTGAAAATTTCCTGACTTTCCACTTGCGGAGTGTTCGCCGTGTCGGTACAATCTCCGCTTTCACGGCTCGAGTCTCAACGCTCGTGTCCGCAAGTTTCCATACCTTTTTCTTTATTCAGGAAAACAAATGTCCGTTGAAATGAACAAGTCTGAGATCGTTGCCAAGTTCCAGCGCGCTGAAGGCGACACCGGCTCTCCCGAAGTGCAGGTTGCTCTTCTTACCGCCCGCATCAACCACCTTACGGATCACTTCAAGGTTCACGCCAAGGATCACCACTCCCGTCGCGGCCTTCTCCGTATGGTTTCCCGCCGCCGCAAGTTGCTTGACTACCTCAAGCGCACCGACCTCAATGCTTACCGCGCTCTGATTGACGCCCTCAATCTCCGTAAGTAAGACGGAACATTTCTCCCTGACAACGGCCTGCCGAATGACGACAGGCCGTCGTCGCATTTAAACCCAAGTCGTTCGTTGACGACACCCTTTCTTTCCACGCGAGGCTACCGCGTTGCGACATGAGCTTCTTTCCCTTCCGGCTCAAGGGATAGGAATCTGATGCCGCAGCGTGCCGAAGAGATCCGAACTCGTTTCGCTCTTGCGCTCGGAAAGTTGATGAGTAACGTCAGCGCACGACAAACATGCACAGAGGAATACATCATGACGATGTTCAACAAAGTGTCCAAGTCCTTCCGCTTCGGCAATCACGACGTGACACTCACCACCGGTGAGATCGCCCGTCAGGCCACCGGCGCCTGCATCTGCCAGATGGACGACACCGTGGTTCTCGCCACGGTCGTGGCCAAGAAGGAAACGAAGCCCGGCCAGGACTTCTTCCCGCTTACCGTCGACTACATCGAAAAGACCTACGCTGCCGGCAAGATCCCCGGCGGCTTCTTCAAGCGTGAAGGCCGTCCGTCCGAAAAGGAAACGCTGACGTCCCGCCTCATCGACCGCCCGATCCGCCCGCTCTTCCCGGACGGCTTCTTTAACGAAGTTCAGGTCATCATCCACGTCCTCTCCGCCGACCCCGCTGTTGATCCGGACATTCCGGCCATGATCGGCGCCTCCGCCGCTCTCGCCATCTCCGGCATCCCGTTCCGCGGCCCGATCGGTGCCTGCCGCGTCGGCTACATCAACGACGAATTCGTCATCAACCCGACCACTGAAGAACTCAAGACCTCCCGCCTCGACCTCGTTGTCGCCGGCACGGAACGCGCTGTTCTCATGGTTGAATCCGAAGCCGACATCCTTCCGGAAAAGACGATGCTCGAAGCCGTCATGACCGGTCACAAGGCCATGCAGGTCTGCATCCAGGCCATCAACGAGCTCGTCGCCGAAGCCGGCAAGCCGGCCTGGGACTGGCAGCCCGCTCCGAAGAACGAAGCCCTCGTCGCCCGCATCGTCGAACTCTGCGACGCCGGCCTCAAGGAAGCCTATTCCATCCGCTCCAAGCAGGCTCGTACGGAAAAGCTCCGCGAAGTCTATGCCGCCTGTGAAGCCCAGCTCGCCGCCGACGCCGAAGCCGCCGGCACCGAAGCTCCGGACATGAACGAAGTTCACGGCATCCTCTTCGAACTCGAAGCCAAGCTCGTTCGCTCCAACATTCTCAACGGCGAACCCCGCATCGACGGCCGCGACACCCGCACGGTCCGCCCGATCGAAATCCGCCAGAGCGTGCTTCCGCGCACCCACGGCTCCGCCCTCTTCACGCGCGGCGAAACGCAGGCCCTCGTGCTTACGACGCTCGGCACGAAGCAGGACGAACAGATCATCGACGGTCTCTGCGAAGAAACGCACGACCGCTTCATGCTGCACTACAACATGCCTCCGTTCGCCACGGGCGAAACGGGCCGCGTCGGCAGCCCGAAGCGTCGCGAAATCGGCCACGGCCGTCTCGCCAAGCGCGCCCTGAAGGCCGTTCTTCCGTCCGCTGAAGAATTCCAGTACACGATCCGCGTCGTTTCCGAAATCACCGAATCCAACGGCTCCTCCTCGATGGCCTCCGTCTGCGGCGGATGCCTCTCCATGCTCGACGCCGGCGTCCCGCTCAAGGACTACGTCGCCGGTGTGGCCATGGGCCTCATCAAGGAAGGCAACAAGTTCGCCGTTCTCACCGACATCCTCGGTGACGAAGACCATCTCGGCGACATGGACTTCAAGGTGGCCGGCACCGCCGAAGGCGTGACCGCCCTCCAGATGGACATCAAGATTGAAGGCATCACGGCCGAAATCATGCAGGCTGCTCTGGCCCAGGCTCACGAAGGCCGCCAGCACATCCTCGGCAAGATGCATGAAATGGCCGGCGGCGGCGCCAAGGAACTCTCCGACTTCGCCCCGCGCATGATCACCTTCAAGATCGACCAGGACAAGATCCGCGACGTCATTGGCAAGGGCGGCGCCACCATCCGCGCCCTCACCGAAGAAACCGGCACGACGATCAACATCGAAGACGACGGCACGGTCACCATCGCCAGCCCGGATACGGCTCGCGTTGAAGAAGCCCGCCGCCGCATCGAGATCATCACGGCCAAGGTTGAAGTCGGCCAGGTCTACGAAGGCACGGTTCAGCGCCTTCTCGACTTCGGCGCCATCGTCCAGCTCCTCCCGGGCAAGGACGGTCTGCTCCACATCAGCCAGATCGCCAACGAACGCGTCAACCAGGTCTCCGACTACCTCAAGGAAGGCCAGCAGGTTCGCGTCAAGGTCATCGAAGCCGATGAAAAGGGCCGTGTCCGCCTGTCCATGAAGGCTCTTCTCAAGGACGAAGCCGCCCAGGCCTAATCCCTGAGTCCTTCCGGGCTTAAAAGACTCACAGCCCGGCTCTCCGGTTCGGAGAGCCGGGTTTCTTTTACATCCCCATCGGTTTTTCCCCAAGTTATTCATGTTGCGCTTTGAAGACTTGAAGAAAACCGTATAGAATGCGAGGGAGATCGGAAGAGCACACGCTGAA
>JAXZEJ010000192.1:0-2319 GCA_037424205.1 bacterium
GCCTGATCATTGCCTTCTGCATGGGTCTTGCGCTCGGCGCCAACGTCGTGGTGGCGCGCCTTCTCGGCATGAGGGAGCCCGAGCGGGCGAACCGCGCCGTGCACACCGCGCTTGCGACCGCCGTGATCTTCGGCATTGGTGCGGCAATCGTCGGCGAGGCCTTTTCTTCGCTCGCTATGGAGTGGCTCTCGGTGCCCGATGCCGTGAAGGACGACGCGCTCACGTATCTGCGCGTTTATCTCCTCGGCATGCCCTTCATTGCCATCTACAACTTCCTCGCGGCCGTGATGAGAAGCCAGGGCGACACGCAGACGCCGCTCTGGGCGCTGGTAGCGGCGACGATCGTCAACATCGGCGGCAATCTCTTCTTCGTGCTTGCCTGCGGGTGGGGCACGGCGGGCGTGGCCTTTGCCACCGTGCTTGCCAATGCGCTTGCCGCGGCCTTCCTCTTCTTCAACCTGATCAAGGTGCCCGGGCCCCTGCACATCGAGCTGCGCGACGTCTTCAGGATCGACATGACGGCGCTTCGCTCGATCGTGCGCATCGGCTGGCCGGCCGGTCTGCAGGGCGCCGTCTTCTCGATTTCAAATCTTGTCATTCAGTCCGCCATCAACAGTCTGGGCGCCGATGCGATGGCCGCTTCGGTTGCGGCCTTTACGATTGAAATCAACATCTACTGCTTCATCAACGCCTTCGGCCTTGCGGCCACGACTTTCGTGAGCCAGAACTACGGCGCGAGAAATCTGGAGCGCTGCAAGCATGCGACCTATGTGGCCACGGGGCTCAACATGGTAGGAACCTGCCTGCTGGTGGTGCTCGTCCTCGTGTTCGGCCGCACGGTACTCGGCCTCTTTACGGACGTGCCGACCGTCATCGAGCTCGCCATGATCCGCATGTTCTGGGTGGCCTCGTTCGAGCCCATCAGCGTTCTGATGGAGGTTTCCTCAAGCGCCATGCGAGGCTACGGCTATTCGATGCCGCCCGCCATGGCAACGCTCATCTGCGTGTGCACCGTGCGACTGATTTGGGTTTACACGGTCTTTGCGGCAAGTCCCAAGTACGTGACTCTGATGATTGTCTATCCGGTCAGCTGGGCCGTGACGGTCGTGCCGCTTCTCATCCTCTACGTGCGGCTCACGAAGAAGATCAAGAAAAAGTTCGAGGAGCGCGATGCGCTCGCGGCAGAGCCCGCTTGATCGAGATCCCTGTTCCATGAAAAAGAAAGCGGTGCGCCCGGAATTACCGGCGCACCGTTTTTTCCGATCCTCTTTCGGATGCGGTCAGCGGCGGAACCTTTCGAAATAGTTCTCGATCGGATCGACGAACCTGGAAAGCGAGACAGGGCGTCCCCAGTCGGTCGTCGCCGGCGCCGTCAGAACGAGCGTGCGCTTTGTTCGGGTGAGGGCGACGTAGAGCTTGCGGGCGTCCTCGAGCTGCTCGGCCTTCCCGTGGCTTTTGAAGAACGGGTAGGTGCCGTTTTTGACATCCGTAATGATCACGTTGTCGAATTCCAGCCCCTTGGCCTTGTGGACCGTGGAGATGAAGACGCGGTCCCGCACGATGCCGCTTGAGCAGAGGTCGGGCTCCTTGAGGGAGTTGATCTGCACGAGATTGCGCTGCAGCTGGGCGTAGAGCGTGGGCTGCGTGCGTACGTCGACGAGGACCTTGTCGAGATATTCGTAGATGAGCGGGAGCTTCTTGCGGATGTTGTCGATCTGAAGCGGATTGTCCGTGTAGTTCGGGAGCGTCTCGATGAATTGGCGGAAGACCTGCACGAGAATCGCCTCGTCCGCGGCAGGCATGCGGCGGTACATCAGGTTGCGGTGCTCGAGGAACATGGGCAGGACGGTCGACCTGAGCGAGTCGGACATGCGCATGATGCTCGGGTTCGAAAGGAACTTGCGCTGATTGGCAACGAGCGGACCGGCCTGTTCGTGGAACCATCGGAGCAGGCTGACGGTTGCCTCGACGTCGTCGTCGGCCTTGTGGGTGTTGCTCCCTTCAAGTCCGAGAACGGCGATGAGATCCTTGAGCTTGTGGGACGGAAGCTTCCTGAGGCCGGCCGCCTTGAGGATCGCGGGCTCGAGCGCGTGGGAGAGCTTGAGCGTGTCGAAGCGCCGCACGAGCTCGGTGCGGTTGACCTCGAGGTCGCGTCCCGTGCCGCTTCCCCGCATGCGGCGAAGCTGGTCCTTGAGAACGGCGTACTGGGCGTTCACGATGTTGGCGTCGTATTCGACGTTGTGGCCGACGACCGGCGCATAGCCCACAAAGTCGAGGTAGGCGTTGAAGCGCGCTTCGGGCGTGACGAGCTCGGCGCGG
>JAXZEJ010000193.1:0-5513 GCA_037424205.1 bacterium
TGGCCCGCCGGCTCCGGCATCTGCCACCAGGTGTTCATGGAGAACTACAACTTCCCGGGCTGCATGATGCTCGTGACCGACTCCCACACTCCGACGGCCTGCGGCATGGGCATGCTCGCCATCGGCGTGGGCGGCGCCGACCTTGTCGACGCGCTCATGGGCATGGAATGGGAGCTCAAGATGCCGAAGATCATCGGCGTCAAGCTCACCGGCCGCCTCCACGGCTGGGCCTCCGCCAAGGACGTGATCCTCAAGCTCACCGGCATGCTCTCCACCAAGGGCGCCACCAACTGCATCGTTGAATTCTTCGGCGAAGGCGCCGCGACGCTGTCCGCCTCCGGCAAGGCCACGATCGGCAACATGGGCGCTGAAATGGGCGCCACAACGTCCGTCTTCGCCTACGACGACTCCATGGCCCGCTATCTCGCCGCCACCGGCCGCCAGGCCGTGGCCGACCTCGCCGCCAAGGCCGACCTGCGCGCCGACAAGGAAGTCCTCGCCGACCCGGCCAAGTATTACGACCGCGTCGTTGAAATCAACCTCTCCGAGCTCGAACCGCACATCAACGGCCCGTTCTCCCCGGACGCCGCCATGCCGATCTCCAAGGTTGCCGAAACGGTCAAGGCCAAGGGCTATCCGCAGAAGCTTGAAGTCGCTCTGATCGGCTCCTGCACGAACTCCTCCTACGAAGACATCACCCGTGCCGCCTCGATCGCCCGCCAGGCTCTCGAAAACGGCGTCGAAATCAAGACCCCGCTCATGGTCGTTCCGGGCTCCACCCGCATTTACGACACTCTGAAGCGCGACGGCGTGCTCGACGTCTTCGAGAAGCTCCATGCCACCGTGCTTGCCACCGCCTGCGGTCCGTGCATCGGCCAGTGGAAGCGCACGATCGGCCACCTCAAGGGCGACAAGACGCCCAATTCGATCATCGAATCCTTCAACCGCAACTTCGCGGGCCGCAACGACGGCAACCCGCTCACGAACGCGTTCCTCGCCTCGCCTGAAATGGTCATGGCCATGGCCATCAACGGCGACCTGACCTTCAACCCGCTCGAAGGCACCGTCCGCACCGCCAAGGGCACGAACATGAAGCTCGCCGCTCCGGTCGGCGAAGAACTCCCGGCCAAGGGCTTCGTCTCCGACATCAAGGGCTGCGTCATCCCTGACTTTGAAAAGATCGAAATCAAGGTGAGCCCGACGGCCGAGCGCATCCGCCTGCTCGAACCGTTCCCGGCCTGGGACGGCAAGGACTTCATCGCCCTTCCGCTCCTCATCAAGGCCAAGGGCAAGTGCACGACCGACCACATCTCCCCGGGCGGCAAGTGGCTTCCGTACCGCGGCAACATCGACCGCATCTCCGACAATCTGCTCGAACGCGCGGTCAACGCCTTCAACGGCTCTGCCGGCAAGGTCTGGAACACGGCTACGAACGCCTATGACACGCCGGCCAAGGTTGCCCGCTGCTATCGCAACGCCAACATCTCGAGCGTGATCGTCGGCGACGACAACTACGGCGAAGGCTCCTCCCGCGAGCATGCCGCCATGGAGCCCCGCTATCTCAACGTCCGCGTTGTGCTTGCCAAGAGCCTGGCCCGCATCCATGAGTCCAACCTCAAGAAGCAGGGCATTCTCGCGCTCACCTTCGTGAACCCGGCCGACTACGACAAGATTCAGGAAAAGGACCGCATCTCCGTCCTCGGCCTGAACAAGCTTGCTCCCAACAAGAATGTCGTCATCGAGCTCACGCACGAAAACGGCACGAAGGAACGCTTCGAAGCCAAGCACTCCTACAACGAGAAGCAGCTCAGCTGGTTCCGCGCCGGCTCCGCTCTGAACGCTCTCAAGGCATAAATCCTTAAGAAGCCTTCAGAAAAAAGCAGTTTATTGACCTTGCGCATCACTACGTAGTGGTGCATCGAAAGGACAATGCACCTGCTCCTCGAACGCAGGGCGGGATTCAAAAAAATGCAGAATAGCGGATTGGATCCCGCCCTCATGTCAAGCCCCATCCTTAACACACGGATCCCCTCGACCAGGATCCTCGGAGATCAAAACATGTCTCACATTGATATGAGCCGCCGCGGTCTTCTCAAGACCTCCTTCTTCGGCGCCGCCGCTGCCGGCGCCACCGGCCTCGGCCTCGCCGGCCAGGCTCAGGCCAAGACGGCCGAAACCGCACAGTCCTACGACGCCGTCATTCTCGGCGCAGGTCCTGCCGGCCTGATTGCTGCCATCACCGCTCATGACGCCGGCGCCAAGGTCGTCGTGCTCGAAAAGCGCGACCGCCCGGACGGCAACGCCATCTTCGCTCTCGGCTCCATCTGCGGCTGGGGCACGCGCCACCAGGCCGAACAGGGCATCAAGGACACGGCCGACGACTTCTACGCCATGATGATGGACATCTCCAAGCAGATGGGCGACAAGGCGCTCAACCGCACGTACACGGACAACATCTCCGCCGGCATCGACTGGCTTGAAAAGGACATCGGCGTCAAGTTCGGCAAGATCCGTCCGATGCCGTATCCGCGTCTGGGCCGCACCTGCCGCGTGCTCGGCGAAGGCCTCACCGGCGGCGCCCAGCTCGTTCGCAAGCTCCTCGAAGCCTGCGCCAAGCGCGGCATCGAAATCAAGTACCAGCACAAGGCCGTCGAGCTCGTTCATGACGACCGCTACGCCGTGACGGGCGTCAAGGCCGCCACGCCGGACGGCATCGTGACGTTCTCCGCCAAGGCCGGCGTCTGCATCGCCACCGGCGGCTTCTCCGCCAACCCCGAAATGGTCGACCGCTACATCGGCGGCTGGGCCACCCGCATGGTTCTTCGCGGCTCCAAGTCCACGACCGGTGAAAACATCTCGCTCTGCATGCCGCTCTTCACGAAGTTCGTGAACATGGACCAGTTCCACTCCGGCCCGATCATCGGCGCCACCCACGTGAACCCGGCCGACGTTCTCAACTCCGGCTACGGCGTTCAGTTCAACACGAACGGCGTCCGCTTCATGGACGAAAACAACACGTACGTGATCAAGGCCCGCACGACCGCCCAGATGACGCTCGACAACATGGCCTGGGTCATCGTCGACAGCACCTGCCCGGTCCTCGACAAGGTCATTCCGAAGTTCGACCGCCTCAACAGCCCGTACGGCAAGGCCGACACGATCGAAGAGCTCTGCAAGCAGGTCAAGCTCCCGGTTGAAAAGGTCGTCAAGACGATCAACGAGTTCAACGCCGCCGTCAAGTCCGGCAAGCTCGGCGAAATGACGCCTCCCAACACCTACAAGAAGCCCCACGAAGTCGCCAAGGCTCCGTTCTACGCCGTTCCTTTCCAGGGCGGCATGACGGCCACGTTCGGCGGCCCGCTCATCAACGTCAAGGCTGAAATCCAGAACCTCGACGGCCAGAGCATCCCGGGCCTCTACGCTGTGGGCAACTCCGCCGGCGGCATCTTCTTCCACAACTACGCCGGCGGCGCTCAGCTCGGCGCTGCGACTGTCTTCGGCCGCATCGCCGGCAACGAACTCGCCGCCCGTGCCAAGGCCAAGAAGAACTGATTACCGGAGTATCGAATCATGACCAAAACCATCACCATGGCGCTCGTCGCCACCCTGGGTCTGGGCCTTGCCTTTGGCGCTTCCGCTGCCGAAAAGACCCTCGCTGAAGTTCACGGCGGCATGCTTCCCGTCGAAAACGGCTGGGCCACGAAGGGCGAATGCCTGAAGTGCCACCAGAGCTACGACGCTCTCGCCGAAAAGACCAAGAACGTTGTGCCGAACCCGCACATGTCCCACCTCGGTGCCGTCAACTGCGTTGAATGCCACAAGGCCGACAAGCCGGCCAAGCAGCCCGAGCTGATGTGCAACAGCTGCCACAACTTCACGCTCACGAAGAAGTAATTCAACTCTTCCCTAAAAAACTCTCCTCGTCGGTGCCCGGCAACGGACACCGTCAAACAGGGACTTCAAGCCCTGTGGATCCTTCGCCCGCCTTCCTCACGGATCGCGGGCATTTTTTTGAAAATAATTCCCAAAAGCTCCAACAGACGTCACGGACAAGCTTCGCCGGTCCGCGATTTCATCTCCGGTCTTGACCATCGTCGCCTTTTCTCCTCGGGTCGACTAAACTCAAGAAAACGAAACCTTCTGAAGGCTCATCATGAACGAAACGATCCGAAACCAACTCGCCCACAGCTCCGTGCGCGCCTTCACCGACGAACCCGTCTCCGAGGAAATGCGCGCCCAAATTCTCGATGCCGCCCGCGCCGCGTCGACCTCCTGCGCACTCCAGATAACGAGCATCATCCGCGTCACAGACCCCGTCCTTCGCGCGAAGATCGCCGAGCTCGCTGGGCACCAGGCCCACGTCGCCGCCGCCCCCGAATTCTGGGTCTTCTGCGCCGACTATCACCGCAATCAAATCCTCTGTCCCGAAGCCGACCTCGGCTGGACCGAGCAGTTCCTCGTCGGCTGCACCGACACGGGCATCATGGCGCAAAACGCCTTCACGGCGCTCGAATCCCTTGGTCTGGGCGGCTGCTACATCGGCGGCATTCGCAACGGCATCGCCGAAGTCTCCGACCTGCTGAAGCTGCCCAAAAACGTCTTCCCTGTCGTCGGCCTCGCCTTCGGCCACCCGGCTCAGCGCAATCCCGTCAAGCCCCGCCTTCCCGCCTCCGTCACCTTCATGGAAA
Organism: bacterium; assembly: GCA_037424205.1. Lineage (GTDB taxonomy): Bacteria > Pseudomonadota > Gammaproteobacteria > Burkholderiales > Burkholderiaceae_F > Sutterella. The sequence continues at coordinate 4,689 of JAXZEJ010000193.1, forward strand.
ACGGCTACAAGGAGCCCTCGGAAGACGATCTCGCCGCCTACGACGAAACCATGCGAAGCTACTATGCCAACCGCGGCAGCAACACTCGCGACATGAACTTCCGCGACTCCATCCGTCCGATCATCGCGCGCGAACGCCGTCAGTTCCTGCTCGACTATCTGCAGAAGCAGGGCTTTGCGCTGCGATAAGCCGAAGACCGCTCCCCGGCGGCATTCTTTAAACGCCCTCTTATAATGTTGTCCACCTGAATTCCTCACCAAGGACATACCAATGAAGTTCAAGCTTTTGGCGGCCGCCGCGCTTGCCTCCGCACTGCTTCTTTCCGGCTGCTCGGGCCAGGACGAAGTGGGCGACGTTTCGCTCGGCGTGTTCACGCTCAAGGACATCAAGATCAACACCTTCCAGGATCCGAAGATCCCCGGCGTGACATGCCACGTCGCGAGCATTGAGGCGAACCTCTCGCTCGCCGACCCTTCGGACAGCTCGGTCTCCTGCCGCCAGACGGGCGAGATCACCCCTGAAATGATCGCATCGATCGACCGTTCGAAGTCGGGCGAAGTGATCTTCACGAAGTCGAAGTCCATTCTCTTCAAGGCCATGAAGATCCGCCGCATCTACGACCCCGAGACGCAGACGCTCCTCTACGTCTCCTACTCCACCAAGGAAATGACCGGCAGCTTCAAGCACAGTCTCTCCACGATCCCGCTCTGGGGCACGGCCGCCTACGAAAACCGTCCGCCGGTTCCCGCCAAGTAATTCCGGTTCCGTACGATCGGGTAGGAGCCCGTGGATTAATTCCACGGGCGTCCTCCCACACCACGTGGC
>JAXZEJ010000194.1:0-4773 GCA_037424205.1 bacterium
CCGGGCATGACGTCGAGCGGATCGAATTCTTCGGACAGATAGGCACGATTAGGTTGGCCTTCAGTTAGGAAAATGTCTTGAATTTGCTCGAACAGGTACTTGTTGAAGTGTTCTTCGTCAAGTTCCTGCGGCTCCATCTGGAAGAAGGCAAAGCGTCGGCGAAGCGCATAATCGATGGCGCCGATGCTGCGGTCCGCCGTATTCATCGTGCCGATGATGTACAGATTGTCCGGGACGGTGAGTTTTTCCTGCGAATAGGGAAGTGTGACCGAAGTTTCGGTCAGACCGCCCTTGCGCTTGTCGGCTTCCAGGAGCGTAATGAGCTCGCCGAAGATCTTGGCAATGTTGCCGCGGTTGATCTCGTCGATCACCAGAACATAGGGGACGGCCGGCTGGTCGTGTTTTTCTCGTTTCTGAGCATTCTGCTCGGCTTGTCTTTGTCGCAGGAATTCTCGAACTTGTTTGGGCGAGGAATGTTTGAGTTTGCTAATCGTCCAAGATTTTTGAAAATCATTTTTGCCGTTGAAATCGAAAAAAGATTTGGCGTCGCCTTTCCATAGCCATTCAACGTTGCGGATAAGTTTCTTGTCGTCCCAGAAGGCCTTTGAATCCTTAACGCGGCCGATGGCATCCGTCTCCTTCCAAGTAGAGTTGGGGACGATGATGTCGCCGGGCTTCATCACGTTGTAAAAGTAGTTGAACTCAGTCTGTTTTTCAATGACCTGAGAAAAATTATCCTGAGGGCGCTCTGGGCAGTCGATCCAGATGTGATTGTTTTCTAAACATTCCTTGCGAATGTCGTTACTAAACTTGACATTCCAAAGTTCGGCTTGATCGCTCACGCCGAAATCGTCCTCGAGGAGCTTTTCCTCTTCGTCGTCAACCTCATATTGATCGGCATTTTCGCAAATTTGACGGAAGATGCCGGGACGCACTTGAAGAGGATTTGATGCTGTATCTTCGTCGTTGGTGCCGTCGCCGGGAACCCAGCCTTCAACGAAATCTTCATAGTCATAGGATGGATGGAAGGTCGTGAAAACGACTCGGCCTTCCTGCATGAGCTCTTTGTAGGCCTCAATGACGTCCTTTCGATCGGCTTCCTTGTCTCGGTCGATTTTCCCGCACAGTCGGGTCACAACTTCGGGAATCGTCCAGGTCTTGCCGGTGCCGGGTGCGCCCTGCAGGATGATGTTCTTGCTGTGGGAGAGCAACAGCAGGATTTCTTGAGTCTGCTTGTTGAGCATGGTGGTGGATTCCAAAGTGTTAGATTGAATGCTGGACAAGTGAGCGGATCCCGTCAGCAGGGAATAGGCGAGATTCCAATAGGAGTTCGGGTCCCGCAGAGAACTTTTATCCAATTGGCTTTTATGTTGATTGTTCGTATTCCAGACAAGGTCGGCGAATTCAACGGCGTCCTTCATGTAATCAGAGTCCGGAAGGTTGAGCATGGGAAGCAGAAATGGGTTGTCAAGCGGCTGGTACAGGAGCGCGATCTTCCAGAAGACTTTGGGAAAGAGGCCGCAGCGGTTGGCGGAAAGCTCAAGCAAGCGCTTGATGTTCGAGTCGGCTGCGGCTCGAGCAACGGAGACGATGAGTTTGCGCAGAGTTTCAAACGAAATGTCGGGATGCGAGTGAAGGGGAGTCCCGTTCTTGCTGAAGCATTCATACATGCGTGCGCCGGTCGGTCCGCTGATGGCTGCAAGTGCCGTTGTTCCCTGTTCAAGCCAGTAGCAGAAGGTGCAGCGGTGGTTGCCGATCATGTATTCGTCCAACGTCATGGTTTCCAGACGCGTGATCGGCCAGTGGTTCAAAAAGGTGCTCCACTGAACAAAAGCCACGGATTCCCAAGAGGATGCATCCTGAAAGGGGCCCGACATAAGCCAGGTGGGATGGGTTTTCCGTATAACCTCATTGAGGGAGCCCGGACGGATTCTTAGAGCCTGAGCGGCCTCGTCTTGGGTGAGGTTGCCGTCGAGATACTTTTGAATGATTGAATCAGCGTCATCGACGGGGGGATGGGTTTGAATATTTTCTGATTCCATACCGAATCTCAAGCATGAATAAGCGCTGTGGTTACTTTACATTGTTCGTCGAGTAATCGTCTTTCTTGGATGGGGGCCCCCTTGGCTTGGTCTCTTGCTGATGCTCAAGCGTGAATTCCGCATCTCGTTATACTGTGTTGCTTCAAACTGAAGGTCGAGACACACTGACTCGGGAGAAGATCAACAGCTGTTTCCGAGTGGCTTCAGACAGACGAGGTGCCACTCCCGGTCCGGAAATCATCTGGATGTTCATTCGCTGCATTATCAGCACTCTCCGAGCTCAACGTCCGAGCAACGCCTGATAGGCCTCAAGATCCTCGTCGGTGAAGGTGCAGACGACGGCGAGACCGGCGTAATCGTGAGCGAGCATCACGTCGACGGTGGTCTTCGCGGCAATGTCGGCGGGAAAGCGATGGATGCCACGGCTGATGCATGAGAAGGCGACGGTTTCGAACTTCATGTCGCGGGCGATGTCGAGTGCGGATCGGACGGCGCGGGCGAGCATCTCGATTTCGCCCATGCCGCCACCAAGCCAGACGGGACCTACGGTGTGAATGACGTGCCGGGCAGGAAGGTTGTAGCCTTTCGTCAGGCGGCTTTCGCCCTCGGGACAGCCGCAGAGTTCGATGCACTCGGCGAGCAACTCGCGTCCGGCCGCCCTGTGGATGGCTCGGTCCACGCCTCCGCCGCCCAATAAGGAGCGGTTGGCTGAATTGACGATGGCGTCAACGGCGAGCGTCGTAATGTCGCCTTTGATGACGGAGATGGCGGATGGCTGCATGTCGGTTCCTTTTGAGATTGTGGCCAAACCGGAGAATAGGCGATTGTGCGTCAGGATTTGACGCAGTTGACCGGCTTTTTGACAATCCTTCCCAAGGAGACGCCTTGGCCGGGCTTGAGCGGTCGATCATTGAGAGCCGGCCAACTCACTGAAATGGTTGTTATCACCAACTGAGCCGGCGTTTTCGGAGTCTGTCGTCGGGTTTTTCTGGATGCAAATTTTTATCGAAGATTGCCGGTGCTTTTGCTAGACTGGAACATATCACTACTGCAGTAGAGGGACCAAATTATGACTGCACCGCAGAACGGAGACGGCATTCGCCCGCCTGAGGGCTTTCTGGAATGGCTGGAAGTCAACAAACTGCCTTTCCCGCCGATCTCAGCCGAGACCGTAGGCCGGCTTGACGAGTACGACGAGGATTGCTTTGCCACCGATTCGCGCGCTCTTACGCGCATCGACAGCATGGTGGACTTGGTTTTGCTTCAGGATGAATGGAGTGAGGAAGGGTATCTGGCGCCCGATTACACCGGGCTGAGCTTGTCAGGTACCGGCCTCCAGGACCGAAGATTCACGATGGCGTACGTTGATCCGTCGCACAAACTGGCGCTCTCGATGCCATGGGGATGCGCCTACGGATCGCCGGAAGGCGAGCGGCGCGCGCTCACCTCCGCCTACCGGCTTATAACTGCTGCAAGCATGGAACTCCCCGAAGGCGATCTTCTGGAAGCGGTCGTGACCGACGAAAGCGTTGTCTGGCGCCGTACGGGATCCTTTGGAGAAGAGCAGGGGACTGATGTAGACAGCCTCCTCATCTCGCTTGAGTCTGCCGCAACAGGCGGACTTGATCCCTTTACGCTTAACTGGATTCCCGCTTGAGGAGACCGCCATGACCACACCCGTTAATCTCCTTAATCCCTCGTCCGTCAACGCCCCGGCTGCCGAAGCGGTTGATCAGCCGGATGCTCAGCGCGAAGCCGCGCCTGCTGCCGACAATCACCCTGCGCCGGCTCCTGCGCCGGCGCCGAATCTTGCCGATGCCGTTCAGAATGCGTCGGCTCGTCTGGATCAGCTCCTGCACAAGGCGGCTCTTCAGATGCCGTCGATGGAGGGCAGTCTTGCCGCTCAGCTGAAGGCTCAGGTTCCTCGTCCGGGGTTCCTGCGCAGCGGCTACAGGATTCATCCGACGGTCATTGCGGCAGCCGAGCGCTGCGATCGCGCGGCTCAAGAGCTTGCCAAGATTCCCGCCGGAGCCTTCAAGTCTCCGGATGTCATGAATCCGAAAGCCGATTCTCAAGCCTTCAAGGTGCTCCAAGCCTACACGGAAGCGCAGAATGAGCTTTACGGAAAGCTGGTTGAATTTACGAAGGCGACGGGCAAGAGCACTCCGCTCCTCACGTCCGCCATTCAGGCGACGCAGTTCAGAGCGGCCGAAGCCATCAATTTGGCAGCCAGTCTGAATATTGCCGCCCGTCAGGGGCAGCTGACGGGAGATGAGGCCAAGATACGCGCCCGCATGGAGGCGCTCGGCGCTTTGGACAATCGATCGACGGTCGACGTCATGGCCTCGACCACGTCCGTCATGCATGGCGGCAAGCTCAAGGAAGCCGCACTTCAGCAGGCTGCCGGATTGGCCGACAAGCTTGACAAGCTTGAAGCCAACCGTCAGGACCTTACGGTTGCCAATTTCCAAGGCAAAGCTGCCGAGCTGGCGAGGGAGGTCGCCGGTCTTCTCGGCGCCTTGCCCGCTCATGACGCGAATGGTCCCGCAGAGGGCACGCTTGAGGATCTGAGTCTCAATACTGCCTTCAAGGCGCTTCTGGATCGTGCCGAGAACCGGCTTCAGCACATGAGGAATTCGGATCCGCGGGAGCAGATTCGTCATTCATTCGACGATCTGTTTCCGAAGTTGTCGACGGATGATGTTGATACGTTCGTCGATACGCTTCCGTC
>JAXZEJ010000195.1:0-2852 GCA_037424205.1 bacterium
TGCGGTGCTCATCCGGGCGCGGATCGAGCGGCGTGCCTTCGTCATCGAAAGCTGCTCGATCGATTCGGAAATCTGGAAGAGAACCATCACCATGGCGGCTTCCGGCCATGCGCCGATGAGCACGCCGCCCACGACGGCTACCGCCATCAGGGCATTCATGTTGAGGTTGCCGTGCACGAGCGCCACCACGCCGTTCTTGAAGACTTCAAGGCCGGCCATCAGGATGGCAATGACCGCCAACACGAGCGTGATGATGTCGATCGTCCCGTGGTCCAAGGGAATAAAGTTGGGCGAGTACTCGCTTACAAGTTCGACGGCTTCGGAGAGGAACGCGACGACGAGGGCGCCGATGTAAAGCCCCCAGGGGATCGGAGCACTTTCGATTTCCTTGGGGCCGGAGGCGGCGGCCTTGGCGGTGTAGCCGCAGCTCTCGACGGCCTTGACGGCGGCTGCCTCGAGCTCGTCGTCGCCCGAGAGCGTGATCGTTCGGGTCATCACATTGAAGTCGGCGCCCGTAATGGAGGCGGCGGCAAAGGCCTTCTGGATTTCGCCGGCTTCGACCGGGCAGTCCATCTCGGGGACGGAGAGAACGATGCGGCGCGCACCCGTGGAGACGAGCTCGCCGGGCATGCCGATGGACAGCAGCGCCTTGAGAAGCGGTTCGGGATCGCGGCCGTCGCACCTGACGTGCGCCGTGCGGGTCGAGTAGTCAAGCGAAACGTCCTTCACGCCGGGGACGGCCTTGAGGGCGCGTTCGACGGGGCCGCCCTCGGCGGGGCAGCACATGGCGGAAATGGAAATGATCAGGTTGGACATGGTATTCGGCGGAATCATCCGTTGAAGCTTTTTGATGCATGACATTACACACCCTGTAGTTGCTACAAGGTCAAGCCGATTTTTGCGATAATGCGAATCAGCATCATTTTTTAGGAAAACGCGCATGAAGATCGGTGAACTGGCCAGACGAACCCTGCATACGTCTGAGACGATCCGCTATTACGAGAAGGTCGGACTTCTGCCCGAGCCGCGTCGCTTTGCCAACAACTATCGCGACTATGGGGAGGTGCACGTCGGCAGGCTGGAGTTCATTCGTCACTGCCGCACGCTCGACATCAGTCTTGAGGAAATCCGCACTCTGCTTGAGAGCATCGGCGACGGCAGCCCCGAAGGCGCCGACCGCGCCCATGCGATGATCCACAAGCACCTTGAGGCCGTAGAGGCCCGCATGGCGGAGCTGAGGCACCTGCAGGCCCAGCTCATCGAGCTTTCGGGCGCCTGCTGCGGACATCATGAGGCGGGGGAGCCCTGCGGGCTTTTGGAAAGGCTTTCGCACCCGGACGAGCTCAACGGGCCGGACGTCCCCTGACGAAAGGCAAAAGCGCTCGAAAAGCGTTGCAGGAAGGCCGATTCTGCCGTTCCGGCTTGTGTAGAATGCTTTCGCTGAGCTTCCTGCGGGAAGCCCCTCTTTTTGGAGAAAAAATCCATGATGGAAACCACCGTGGTTCACTTTTCCGGCACGCAGGCCATGCTGATGCTGGCGCTTCTCGCGCTTGCCGTTCTTCTGCCCGTCTGGGCCATCCGCCGCATTGCGCGCGCCGTGCCACCGGCCTATACGGCGCCGGGCGCTGCGAGCGGCGTCGGCGGCCTGCTTCTCTTCACGGTCGTCATGCTCGTGATTGAAGCGGTCTTCGCGCTTTATCACTTCGGCCGCGCCGCAGGCGAGGCTGCCCGCGTCATCACGATGAGCGCCGACTACATCTGGCCCGTCGTGCAGACCATGATTCCGGACTTTGCCGCATCGTTCTTCCTGCTCATCGCCATCGGCGCCCTCGTCTTCGGCCGTTCGCCGGCGGCTCTCGGCGCCGCAGTCGTTTGCGCCTGGCTCGGCGGTCCGCTCGTCGCCGTTCTGCGCACGATCTATCTCGGCCTTCCGGTAGAGCTTGCAAGCGAACCGACGGGGCTTTTCTTCCTCACGGTCGTGGTGACGGTTTATCTCCTCTTTTCCAACCGTCCGGCGCTTACCTACGGTACCGCTTCGGGGCGCAAGTTCGCGCTCTCGCGCGGTGGCAGCGCTTCGGGAGTCCGTTGATGAAGCCCGTGATCGGGAGCCTGATGCTCCTCCTCATCTTCCTGATGGTGCTTCACTCCTTCTGGAAGTGGAGCCGTCAGTTTCCGCCCGCCGTCGACAAGACCCCGGCCGGCGTTGAAGGCGGGCTTATCGTGATCGTCGGCCTGATGGCCGCGGCCGTCCTCTTCAATGCGACGGGCTTCGGCCTCATGGTCTCGGCCGTCATGGGCGCCGTGCCCGATGGCTTCTGGCTCAGGACCGGCATTCCGGGAATCCTGAGCTTTGCGGGCTTTGTGTGGGCGATGATGCGCCTTCTTTCCGGCCGCACGCCGTCCGTCCGCCTTGAGGCGTCTCTCGGCTGTTTCATCTCCGGCCCCGTTGCCGAAGCCTGGATGCTTCAGGCCGGCACGGGCGACATTGTGCGTCTGATTGTTTCGCTGGTCCTTGCGGCCGGCATCGTGCTCTATTTGTATATGGCACCGCGGTCCAGGAACACTTACGGATGACCTTGCGAGAGGTTTTAGACTCAGTGTTTTCGCGATGTTTTATTTAGACAATAAATCGGTAGAATTGGCTCATCCCGTTGACGGCCGCTCCGTTTCAACTGCGGCCGCCGACAAAACAAAGGAGTAGAAATGAACCACCCCATTCTGATCAAGAACGCCGAAGTTTTCGCCCCCGAAAAGCTCGGTCGTCGTGACATCTTCATCGCCGGCGGCAAGATCGTTGCCATGGAAGAAAGCCTTGAGGGCCTCAACGACCCCGGTCTTGAAGTCATCGATGC
>JAXZEJ010000196.1:0-5670 GCA_037424205.1 bacterium
CCACGTGGTGTGGGAGGACGCCCGTGGAATTAATCCACGGGCTCCTACCCGATTAGGGGACGAACAAGCGGTTACTTCAGCTCAACGCCGAGGTAGTCGAGCGCGGTCTGCACGTGAAGTGCGGCGCCCTTGACGAGGACGGATTCGTCGACGGTGTAGCAGCCGTGGTGCTGCGGCCAGACGGCGTTGCAGGCTTCGTTGCGCACGCCGAGAAGAACCATGGCGCCGGGGATCTTTTCCTGATAGTAGGCGAAGTCTTCGCCGCCCATCTGGAGGTCGGCCTCGATGACGCCGTTTTCGCCGAAGATCTTGGCGGCGGCGCCGTTGACGACGTCGATCATGCCGGCGTCGTTGATGGTGACGGGCACCATGCGCTTGTATTCGACGGTGGCGGTGCCGCGCATGGCTTCGGCGGTGGAGCGGGAGATGCGTTCGATGCGTTCGGCGAAGCTGTCGCGGACGGCGGGGCTGAACGTGCGGGTCGTGCCTTCGAGTTCGGCGGTGCCGGCGACGACGTTGAAGCGGGTGCCGGAATGGAACTTGCCGATCGTGACGACGGCCGTTTCAACCGGATAGAGCTCGCGGGAGACGATCGTCTGGAGGTTCTGGGCGATGGCTGCGCCCATAAGGAGCGCGTCGGCGCCGAGCTGCGGCTGCGCGCCGTGCGTGGACTTGCCCTTGACGTGGATCTTGAACTGGTCGCCGGAGGCCATGACCGGGCCCTTGCGGGTGGCGACGGTGCCGGCCGGATAGTCGGACCAGACGTGCATGCCGAAGCAGGCGTCGACGCCGTCAAGCGCGCCTTCCTCGATCATCGCCTGGGCGCCGCAGCCGAGTTCTTCGGCGGGCTGGAAGGCGAAGACGATCGTGCCCTTGAGCTGATCCTTGATGTCGTTGACCATCATCGCGGCCGTGAGAAGCATCGAGATGTGGCAGTCGTGGCCGCAGGCATGCATGACGCCCGGGACTTCGCTGGCGAACGGCAGGCCGGTTTCCTCTTGAACGGAGAGCGCGTCGATGTCGCCGCGAAGCAGGATCGTGCGGCCGGGCTCCTTGCCGACGATGCGGGCGAGCGTGCCGGTGCCCATGCCGCAGGCGCGCCATTCGATGCCGGCGCGGTCAAGCTCGGCGCGAATGCGCTCGGCGGTCTTCACTTCCTTGGTGCTTTCTTCCGGATGCTGGTGGAACCAGCGGCGCATCTCGATCTGATAGCCGTTGTACTTGGCCATGAGTTGCTGGAGTGTCATTTTTTAATGGTCCTTTAAAAGCTGTCAGGCGCAGGACCGTTTCGGGTGGACTGCGCCTGAGCGGAACGAATGGGTGTTAAGGGTCGTCCGTTAGAAGAGCTTCACGAAGAAGCCGGCGAGGAAGACGGAGGTGATGGTCACCGTCACGAAGCCGCCCACGATCATCGGCGGGAAGAGACGGCTCATCAGGAAGTCGACTTCGGCCTTGTCGGCGCCTTCCTCATTGCAGATGCGCTCGGTCATGATCGCATCGAACGGGAAGCCGTAGAGGGCCGTGAGGCAGGCTGCAAATCCGAGGTAGGGCGACATCTTGAGGACGCGGCCGACGATGGCGGCCATGATCGCCATGCCGATGACGCCGATCACGATGAGGATGAGCATCGGGCCGATGAGCTTGGCCATCAGTTCGGGATTGCTGTCGCCGAGGCCGTTGTAGACGAACATGATCAGGGCGAGGAACAGGAAGTCCTTGGAGCCTGTGCGGGCAAGCACGTTGGGTTCCAGGAAGCCGAGGCGGCAGAAGACGACGCCGCAGACGAGGGCCCAGATGGCGCCGTTGACCGGCGTGGTCACGCCGAGCACGAAGGCGAGCCAGGCGACGAGCGCAACCTTGAGAAGCACGAAGTACGGCGTGTTCCAGGACTTCGGCGTGGCGAGCACGCCCTGCTTGGATTCGTTGCCCGGCAGTGCGAGCGCGTCGGCCATGACCTTGCGGGCGTCGACGCCCTTGTCGTCCACCTTGCCGGCGCGGAAGGCGGCAAGCTGGCGGCGGGCTTCAAGCTTGAGGCAGACGGCCGTGAGCGGATAGCCCGCAAAGCCCTGAATGCAGTACATGACGATCGCGAAGACGGCGGCGGCGTTGAGGCCGGCGGCAAGCGCTGCCTTCTGCATCATCGTGGTGGCCACGATGCCGCCTGCGAGCGGCGGAATGCCGGCAATGACGAGCGTGCGGTCCATGAAGAGCGGGCCGACAAACCAGCACAGGCCCACAAGGCCGGCAAGGCCGGCGAGACAAATGACGACGGTCTTCCACTGCTGCAGCAGGCGCTCAAGGCTGAAGAGCGTGCCCATGTGCGTGATGAGCAGGAAGATCGCGACCGACGAGCCGAGGGGAAGAAGCTTGGAGTCTGCGACGAGCGTCTTCGGAAGGAAGGTCCAGTAGCAGATGAGGATCAGAACCGCGGAGATGAACACCGACGGCACCCATCCTTTTGTGAGTTTGGAGAGCACCTCGCCGGCCAGGATGACGGCGAGGCAGGCCGCGAAGGCCGAGATGAAGTTGTAAGTTAGCATGGAAGTCGTCCTTGCCGCGCTGGTTGTGGAAATGTGTGCCGGCCTTCCTGAGGGCGGGAAGGCGCGTGATGCACGTACATAAATTTTTATCCCGCGCGCCCGGGAATGAACGCCTCCGGAAGTGCGCTCGTGAACTTTATTTCGCAAATTATTGATGGGGGAGAGGCGAACTCGGCGGTTTCTCCTAAGGTAGACAACCTAGGCGAGGCGTCTTAGGAGCAAGTGCTTGGCGTCTTTGCACGACGTTTGGGAAGGGAGGGGAGTCCGTCGACGGCTCGGGTGCATTCATGGAGCCGGATAGATGCGCTCAATGAGGGATATTGACGATTTCAATATCGAAAAAAGTGTTTGTAAAATACCATTTCTATCGTCGTGCCGGGCGCGGACGTCTGCAAGAATGAGTGGGAACGCGGGCGATGCGTCGCCCGAAACAGATTCAACGCATATGGAGAACTGAAATGGAAGACAAGGACGTCATTCTCGAAGCCATGCGCAAGGCCGGAGAGCCGCTCAATGCCGGCAAGGTTGCCGAACTGACGGGGCTGGACCGCAAGGCGGTCGACAAGGCCTTTGCGGCGATGAAGAAGACGGGCGAGATCGTTTCGCCCGTCCGCTGCAAGTGGGAGCCTGCAAAGAAGTAGGCGGCTCAGGAGAATATCGGAAAGAGGAAAGAAGGACGCCGATCGATGACCGGCGTCTTTTTTATCTGTTGGAGAGGCGCAGTTTCCTCCTGCAGTTGGCTTTGCGTCGGATAGTCGCTACAATATCGCGCTTGATTGATCAAAGCGCTCGCAGAAGCTCCTGAAAACATGTTCCCTGAAGTTCAAGCCCGCCGGATTTATTCGAGCGGCACCATATTCCGCATGGCCGTTCCGCTGATGCTGAGCTTTCTGCTCGAGCAGCTGATCGGCATGACCGACGTTGCGTTCCTCGGCCGCGTGGGCGAGGTCGAGCTCGGCGCTGCGGCGCTCGCGGGCGTCTTTTTCCTGACGCTTCTGATGCTGGGGCTGGGCTACGGCTTCGGCGTGCAGGCGTACATGGGCGGGAGGAATGGCGAAAGGGCCTATAAGGACATCGGGCGCGCCTTCCGTTCGGGGCTTCTTTTTCTGCTTGCCTTCTCGGGCGTTCTCATCCTTTTTTCAAGCTTCGGCGCCAAGCCCTTTCTGGATGCCGCGTGCGAATCTGAGGCTGTTGCCCATGCCTCGGACACCTATTTGTTCTGGCGCGTATGGGGGCTGCCTTTTGCGTTTGCAGGCGCGCTGCTGAGAGCCTTCTTCATCTCGACCCTGAAGCCCGGCGTTCTGACGGCAAGCTCGCTCGTCATGGTTGCCGCGAACTTCGTGCTCAATTACGTGCTCATCTTCGGCGCGGGCCCTGTGCCTGCGATGGGCATTGCCGGCGCCGCCATCGCCTCGACGATTTCCGAGGTCGTGTGCCTGGTGTTCCTCGCGTGCTACGTGTTCCTCAGGGTCGATCACCGCAAGTACGGCCTCTTTGAGCCTCTCGTCTGGGACGGTGCGCTTCAGCGCACGCTCTTCAGGCTCGGACGCTGGCTCATGATTCAGGAAACGTGTGCCTTCGCTGCCTGGCTTCTCTTCTTTCTGGCGGTCGAGCATCTCGGCGAAGGACCTCTGGCCATCTCGAACATCGTGCGCCAGATCTGCTCGACGCTCTTCCTCTTCATCCATGCGTTCGGCTCGACCTGCGGCGCCATTGCGGCCAATCTGATCGGCGAGGGCCGCGACGACGAGGTGCCCGGGCTGGTGCGGCGCGGCCTTGTCCTCTGCATATGGACGATGCTTCCCCTCATGGTGCTGACGGCTGTGTTTCCCGCAGCGGTGCTCGGCATCTTCACGAGTCTCGACACAGTGATTGAGGCTGCCGGCCCGACCCTCTACGTGATGCTGGGCTCCTTCTTAACGGCCGTGCCTGCCATGTATCTTCTTTATTTGATGGCCGGGATCGGCTGCACTTGGGAAAGCTCGGCCGCGACTATGGTCGCCTCTGCGGCCTATGTGGCCTACATTTTCACAATCGTTCAGTTCACCGGCAACGTGGCCGTCGTCTGGTTCGCAGACTGGATCTACTACATTGCATCCGGCATCGTCATCCTGAGGTACTGGAGAAGAGGAGCCTGGCGCGCACGCCGGTGAAGCCCGCGTGCCGGCAGGCAGGTGTCGCCTGCATCATGCCTTCACGCCTAAAGACGGAAGGCTTCCGACGTTTGAACTGAAGACGCCGAGCCGGTTTTCCATGCACGTTCGGGCCCGGAACCAGACCTCCGCACATGTCCGCCTGCTTGAGCATCAAGCCGATTTTGGACTGTTTCGGCCTTGACGCGCAAAGCGGCGAATTATTGTGACTCGGCATGCCGGCCGATCCGAAGGGAAGCTCGGCGCCGCGCCACGGAAGATCCGCCGAGGGCGCAAAACGCTTGTTTTGCAGTCTGTTTGAAAAGAAGCCGCCGATTGTTTTCGTGATGCGCAGTCATGGGTTTTCGACTTGCTGGCGATAGTCGTTTGATCTCATTGTGAAACGAGTGCGTGAGCGGATTCGGGGTACTAGGGTTTGTACGCATGCAGTCATCCGTTCGGATGATGTCCGGCTATGCATAATGCCTGCCGTCAAAACACAAGCGGCCGGAGAGCCGGCTTGTCTACCCCTCAGGTTTTGGAGATTATTCTGTGAAACGATTTGTGAAAATCGCGGCCGCCATTGCGGTTGCATCGGCTTTTACCTCTCAGGCTCAGGCTGCCGGCTTCATGCTGACGGAGCAGTCCGCGGGTGCGCTCGGCCGCGCTTATGCCGGCGTCGGCGTTGACGGTCTGGACATTTCCGGCATGTACTACAATCCGGCCACCATGTCGCTGCACAGCGGCACCAAGATGCAGGCGGGCTTTGTTCAGATCGGCGTCGATGCTGCTTTTGAAGGCGTGAACGGCGCGACGGAAAACGGCCGCCTCAAGTCTCAGGCCATTCCGCACGGCTATCTGATGCATCAGATCAACGACAGCGTCTGGGCGGGCCTGGCCATGACCGTGCCCTGGGGAATGGGCACGGAATATGCCGACGGCTGGCTGGGCCGCGGCCGCGGCTCGGCGAGCAAGCTTCGCTCCTTCGACTTCAATCC
>JAXZEJ010000197.1:0-1664 GCA_037424205.1 bacterium
GTAGGGCCCCATGCCGATCATGTCGACGTCGACTTGCTGGAACGTGCGGATGTCGCGGCAGAGGTCCTCGAGCGTCTGGCCAGGAATGCCGATCATGACGCCGGTGCCCACCTGATAGCCCGCTTCGCGAAGATCGCGGAGCATGCGGAAGCGGTTCTGGAGCTCCTTCTCATGGTCTCCCCTGGCGCCGTGAAGCACCTTGAAGAGCTCGGGGTTGGAGGTTTCGAAGCGCGCGAGATAGCGAAGGTTCGAAGGATTGCCCGAAGCCTCGGCAAGGCGCCTGTAGGTGTCGATCGACTGCTCGCCGAGCGAAAGCGTCACGCCCACGCCGTCGGGAAGCGTTTCGGAAACGGTTGCCTTGTGAATTTCACGCAGGCATTCTTCTACGAAGGCGACGTACTTCTCGTCGCGTCGTTCGCCCGACTGCAGGCAGATTGAGCCGTAGCTCTTCTCCGCCGCCCACTTGGCGGCTGCGACGATCTCGTCCTTCGACATCGTGTAGCGGGCCACGTCGTGGTTTTCGCGGCGAATGCCGCAATAGCGGCAGCTCGCGGTGCAGATGTTCGAAAATTCAATCAGGCCGCGATAATAGACGAAGTTCCCCATCAGCTCCGTCGTCTTGTCAAACGCGGCTTTTCGAAGAAGCTCGCAGTCCTTCGGATCCGTCAGGCCGAGGAGATAAACGATGTCGGCGTCCGACAGTTCTTCATGTGCAAGCGTTTCACGCGTCTTTTCGATGGACATTGGGGATAACTCCTATAGAGAGATGATCATTATGCCCGATGCCGACTCGACATGAAATACCTCTTTCGGAGGGGGAAACGCTTTTTTGCAAAGCTTCTCCTTCTCCAGGGGATGTTTGAATGACAAAAGCCCCGAACGGGTCATGTTCGAGGCTTTGACGCTTGCCTTGAGCGATCGGTGATCAGCGGTGCTTCAGATAGCAGCAGTTCTTGGGAAGCTTGCCGCGGACGTCCTGCACGAGTCGGCCGTCGTCGGCGATCTTGAGCACCATGTAGGGGCCCGCCTTGGCGTCGATGAGCGTCAGAACGCCGTTCTTCACCGTCACGGTGCCGGCAGCCTGGGCGGCGCCGTTCTCGTCGGTCTGGTAGAGCACGAAGCAGCCGTACTTGTCGATGCTGAGATTCGTCTTCGTGGGATTGCCTTCGGCGGTGCAGAGGCGGCCTCGCCACTGGCCCTCAAGCTCGACCACCTCCTTGGGAGGCTCGGCAAAGGCGGTGGAAAGGCAAAGAGCGGCGGCGAGCGCCGCAGCGGTGCGCAGAATGGTCATCGTGGTTCTTCTTTGAAAATTAGCTGGCGTCTACCGGGAGGCTCGGGCGCTGCGGGTGCAGACGCCATGCCGACAGTACATTTGATTTTGCCGAACAAGCATTACGCCTTCCTGAAGCCGGCTCGAACGGAGAATGCTCTTGCTTTGGGCCGGCCTTTTCCATAGTGCTTGCGCTTTTGAGGCTGAGAAGAATCATCGTCGGCTAAAAACGCCCGATTCACAATATTTTGATGAAATACGTCGAAATATGACACAAATGTAACTTTTGGCGTGCGGTATTTCGTACAATGGCCCCTTCGGCCCGACGCAAGGGGCCGCCTTTCATGTGTGCTCGGCATGGGCACGTTCTAGCGGGTGAAAGTCCCGAGAGGGG
>JAXZEJ010000198.1:0-5457 GCA_037424205.1 bacterium
CAGCAAAATTACTACAAGGGCGAGAATCAAATTGAAGACATCATCAACGCTGCCAAAGTGAGCGTCTTCTTTGTCGACGACAATCAAGCATTGAGACCGAACGACATCGGATCGGAAAAATCGATCAGAGATGCTGCGGCAAAGTTTGGAGCTGACGTTCGAACAGTCGAACTCACCGCACAGTTCCGATGCGGCGGCGCAAACGGCTTTCTCAATTGGCTTTCCGACGTTTTTGGCCTAAGTTCAACGCCCACCGCCAATGCCACAGGCTGGCGAAAGGCGGACTTCGACTTCGACATTGTGGAAACACCTGAACAAGTCATCCGCTACGTCAACGAGAAAAATGCCTGCGCCTCAACCGATCCCAACGTACCGGGACAGGCCGTTTTCTCAGGTGCGCGCATGTTGGCCGGCTATGCCTGGCCGTGGTCGCAGTATGACTCGAAGACGAAGGATCTGCCGCTTGACGTCGACCTAGGTACAGTTCGCCTGCCGTGGAACTCCCGCACCGCATCCTATGACTGGGCGCTGGATCCAACTCGTACGAACGAAGTCGGATGCGTTCATACGAGTCAGGGATTGGAGTTCGAATACGTTGGCGTCTTCATCGGCCCGGACCTCAGATACGATCCGGAAACGAAGAAACTTTGGGCCGACTACCGGCGCTACTGCGACACAGGCGGCAAAGTCAATCTTGGGAAGGGCGAAGAGCGCGATCGCGAGCTTCTCAAGTACGTATGCAGGTGCTACCGCGTGCTTCTGTCGCGCGGCGTCAAGGGCGCCCGCGTCTGGTGCGCCGACCCGAACTTAGGCCGCATGCTCAGAGAATCGCTCGCCCAAAGCATGGACTTGTCCGAAGATTGATTCCACACGTGAACGGCCGCCGGATAGCGGCAGTGCACGCATTTGCGAAACCTGTTTCCGTAGGCTGAGTTATTTCGGAAACCGAACGTCGAAGTTGGCCTTCATGGCCTCCAAATCGGCGAAGAGCACGTAGAACACCCTGCCGTACTGCCTGCTTTCAACGATTCTTCCGTGGTCCAGCACGGTGATGAAGGAACCGTCGGCCTTCTGCAGGTGATAGCGGATGTAGTCGTTTTCGCTTCCGGCGTCGATCTGCTCCCAGATGCTTGCCTCGGTGCTCTTCCGCTCGTCCTCACGAATCAGATTGCGGAAGCTCTTCTTGGTATACGCAAAGAGCTCGTCGAGCGTTTCACACCCGACCATGCGCAGGAATTCCTTGTTGGCAAAGAAGAGTTCGTCATCAACCTTGTCGGCGCGGTAGATGATGAAGGCGCCGGGGAGATTCTCGGAGATGTCCTTGAGCGCGAACCCCAACCGCGTGCGAATGCCGACATCGCTTTCCTTGCTGTAAGCGGAGCATCCGTTCTTGCCGTGCATCTTCATTTGATAAAGCGCCACGTCGGCACAGTGCTGAAGTTGGGCGAAGTCCCCGGCATCGACGGGATATTCGGCATACCCGACGGAAATGCTGAAATGATGCTCCACGCCCCTCCACATAAAGCTCTTTGGGGCTTTTGCAAATCGTTCCAGCCGGTCTTTGGCTTCAGCAGCGGTGCAGTTCGGGAGAATGATGCTGAACTCGTCGCCGCCAGTCCTGCCAACCAATGCGCCTGTCGGGAAAAAGGCCTTCAGGCTTTCCGCAAGGCTCTGCAAAACCGTGTCTCCCCAAGCATGGCCGTAGAGGTCGTTGATGACCTTGAAGTCATCCACGTCGAGAAGAACACCCACAAAATGCTCGCCCGGATTCTCAGCAATCAACTTTTTCACGCGGTCGAAAAAGCCGTAGCGGTTGTAGAGGCCGGTCAGATCGTCCACATGCGCGAGCTTCTTGAATTTTTCCTTGCGCTCCCTGTTATCCATCAAGGCCCAGGTGAGCCAGGTCAGAAGAAGCACGATCAGCGTGCACAGTCCCGCAACACCGGCGACATACCTCGGCTGCCCCCATCCGCTCCCGGGCATCACCTCGAACTTCCAGGTTTCCTCCCCAAGAATGAAGCTGTAGGAAACAGGATCAATCAGCCTGCCGCCCGTCTGCCACACGACCTTGAATTCCGTGTCCCAAGGCGTATCCGTCTTGGAAAGGCGATATTCATATCCAAACTGCGAAAGCGTGCTGAATGAATTCGCAAACAACTCCGGCACGCGCATGATGGCGATCGTGAAGCCCCAGAAATACGGCTTCCCGTTCTCGTCCTTCAAATAGAGCGGATTGCGAATGGCAATTCCCCGGCCTCCCTGATCGAGATTGAAAGGCCCTTGAACGGTCAAAACATGATTGTCTCTTGCATAGCGGGAGATCCTTCCGCGAGTCGGATTACCCATCAGATCGCCAATGCCTTCTTCATTGCCCTTGAGAGGGTGAATCTGATTGACATAGCCGTTTGGCGCGAGCTGCAGACTCGAAACGGAATCCGTCATGAGATTTTCGGCAATCTCGTCAAACCGGGGAAACTTGCCGTCCTGACTGATCAGGACCTGCTGAAGCGCATTCGTCCTTTGAACGCCGTGAAGAAGCTGATTTCTCATGCGCTCGGCGTAGGCTGAAGCATTCAACCGCGCCAGCAGCTGCTGCTGATTCCTTTCGTCCCGGTCCACCAGGCAGGCAATCACCCCGACGGCACACATTCCCAGCACAAAAACAATCAGCGGCACAAGGATTTTTAGCTTTGTCGGTCTCACGGAGCACAGTCCTTGGGAAAAATAAGAGTTCTCGATAGCGTAAACATCACAGCCTGCACCTGAAGGAGCATCACTCTCAGCAGGCACAGCCTTCCGGCCGTCCAATCCGGCCTCCATGCGAACTCAGTCCTTCACTCCGCCGAAATTTAGCAAGCTATTTTTTAATTTTCTCTCCAATTGAGACGTAATGCAAGTCATTCTCTTTCTCACAGCAGCATCTCCCTCAGGCATGGATCCCGACCCGCTTCTGCATGCGTCAAATGCTGACGCACCCCGCAAGACAATGATGCTGAGGCATTGAGGGCGTCGTTGTTCGCCCGTCATGCCGGCCGAACAACCTGCGATCCCGAACCATCAGGAACCGCATTCACTCTGTCTGAAAAGGAGAAAGGCGCTAGTCATAAACCGGAAGCACGAGCGCCTGCACCATATGAAAGCCTCTCGCCTTGCAACCGTTCTAGAAACGCTTCTTGACCAACCCTGGGCCGCCTTCATCTGGGGCGCGCCCGGCATCGGCAAAAGCTCGATCGTAAGCCAGGCGGCCGAAAGCCGCGGCATGCCGCTCATCGACCTTCGCGCTTCGCTTCTCGATCCGACGGACCTTCGCGGGATTCCGATGATCAAGAACGGGACGGCGGTCTGGTGTCCGCCCGCCTTTCTGCCGAAGAAGTCCGACAAGCCCGGGATTTTGTTCCTTGACGAAATCAATGCTGCGCCGCCGCTCGTGCAGGCCGCGCTCTATCAGCTGATTTTGGACCGCAGGATCGGTGAATACGAGCTACCCGAAGGCTGGCACATCATTGCCGCGGGCAACAGACGCGAAGACAAGGCCGTGACCTTCAGGCTTTCGAGCGCGCTTGCCAACCGCTTCATACACCTTGAGCTCGAAGTCGATCGCGGGGACTGGCACGCCTGGGCCGTCAAGCGCGGCATTGCGCCCGAAGTCATCGCGTTCATCAAATATCGTCCGAATCTTCTGCAGGCGTCGTCCGACGGCGAGGAAGCCTTTGCGACGCCGCGAAGCTGGGAGATGGTGAGCGACGTCGTCAAGCAGTTCGGGAGCGTCGAACAGGCGCGCGATGTCATTCCGGGCATTGTCGGAACGGGTCCTGCCGTCGAATTCCTGAATTTCGCCAAGAAGTCCGTGCTCAGGAAGGAAATCGACACCATCATCGCCGATCCGGATCATGCGCCGATTCCCGTGGAGCTCGACCGCCTGTGGGTGCTCGTGTCCTTCCTGGTCGCGCAGGTTCAGGACAAGGCCGTGCTGGAGGCCGTCGTCGCGCTTCTTCCGCGCCTGCCCGTTGAGTTTGCGATCGTTCTTCTGAGCGACACGATCCGCAACGTGCCGGCGATCGTTCGTGATAAGCGCGTGAGCGACTTCGTGAAGACCCACCAGGTGGTGCTTATCTGAGGATAAAAGCATGGTTCTGGACACCCGGACGCGGATAACCCGCGCACGCATCAGGCTTTGCCTGCAAAAGCCGTACCTGTCGTCCGCCCTGATGCGCTTTCCGCTCATTGAGGCCGACGACGCCGTTCCGACGCTTTCGACGGACGGCTATCACATCTATTGGAACGAGCATTTCGTAAGCGGGCTCACGGACGCCGAGATTCGAGGCGTTCTCGTGCACGAGCTCATGCATGTGCTCACGCAAAGCGTGAAGCGCCGTCAGGACCGCGATCAAACGGTCTGGAACATGGCAGCCGACTACGCGATCAATCTCGTGCTCGTCGACTTCGGCTTCAGCATTCCTGCGGGCGGTCTCATCAACTTCGACTATGCGGGATTGAGCGCCGAAGAAATCTACGACCGGCTCATGAAAAGGCTTCAGCCCGATCCGGATTGGGAAAGCGCCGTCATGCGATGCAGCCGGGCGTCCGGCGCAAAGGCGGACGACTCTGCAGGCACCGTGCCCGATCCCGGCGCGGACCTGCTCGATCCGGACAGCATCGAAGTCCGCCGCACGGCTGCGCGCCACGGAATGAACATGCCCGACGCCGAGCAGATTGAAGAAGCGGCCGTCGGCGAGCTGCGCGAACTCATGCAGGGACTCAAGGCCGCGAACGGCGTGCCCGCGAGCATCAAGCAGATCCTTGAAGCCTCAACGGAGCCGATCATCGACTGGCGGACGCTGCTGGCCGACTGGATGTACGACCGAATCCGCGACGACTGGAGCTCCTGGCCGCCCTCGAAGAAGCACATCGCCCGCGGCTTTTTCCTGCCGAGCGTGGGCGCCCCTGCGCCCATTCGGCTGGTGATGCTCATCGACACCTCGGCCTCGGTCTCGGACGAATTCCTCCAGCAGATCTTCGGCGAGATACGGCAGTTTCGCGAGACCTTCCCGTCCCCCTTCGTGATCGTGCAGGCCGACGATTGCATCCGGCGCATTGACGAGTACGAAGCCTACGACGACTTCAACTACTCGAGAGTGAAGGTTGAAGGCCGCGGCGGAACGAGCTTTACGCCCGCCTATGAGTGGATTGAGGAGCGCTTCGACATGGAGCCCGTCGCCGTCATCCATGCCACCGACGGTTTCGGCGACTTTCCGAAGGACTGCCGGCACCCCGTCGTCTTTCTGATTCCTGAAGAGGTCAAAATATTCGATCGCAGGATGCCGCAGTTCCCGAAATGGGGACAGCAAATCGTGCTCTGATGAGGCATTCATTCGAGGCCGTTCGGTCCGGCTTCGCATGCGCTAGACTTTTTACCCGGCGGCCCGACCTTCTCCGATCAGGCCGTCTTCAACCATT
>JAXZEJ010000199.1:0-3814 GCA_037424205.1 bacterium
TGCCGGCCCCTCTCGGGACTTTCACCCGCTAGAACGTGCCCATGCCGAGCACACAAGAAGAAGCCCCGCCGGCCCCTTTCCTGCCTGCGAGGCTCCTGTTGAAGCGAATCCGTCAGTTAACAGGAAGCGGATTCACGAAAGCCATTAAAAGACGTAGGCCAAGCCGACGTAGGCCTGATAGGTGTCGCGGGCCGCATCACCCTTTTTGTCCTTGGCGGCAGAGCCGGACGCGTCGCTGTAGCTGTTGCCCACATAGGCCGTCACACCCTTGGACAACGAGTATTCATAAACGGCGGCAAAAATCGTTCGCTTGAAGTCAACGTCGGAATTATTGGAAAGTTCGCCGTTGAAGTGCTGGACGTCGGCCATGAACTTGTGAGCGCCGCTCTTGTATTCGGCCCCGATCACGCCGGAGTAGCCGTCCCAGCCGCGCGTCTGATCGGCTGCGGTGGAGCCCGTAGCATTCTTGACCGTGAGCTTGGCGCCCGTGGCCCAGTCCGTCTGATAGCCAGCGCCGGCGCGCAGGCGAAGAGCGGGCGTCATCTGATACCAGCCGCCGACCTGATAGGCGCGAGCATCGGAATTGGCCTTGCCCGTCGTGGTGTCATGTGCCTGGTCGACATTGGCGAACGTCAGAGCGAGGAACAGGTTTTCAACCTCGTAGTTGACGGCAGCCGCAAACGTATGCTGCTTGTCCTGCCATTTGTAGCCGTTGCCATCATCGTCCTCTTCCGCCTTGTCGCCGGTGGAGTAGCTCAGGCCGAACTTCAGATTGTTGATCTTTGGCAAGACGTAGTGAATGCCGTTGTTGACGCGGTCGGAGTTGGCAAACGTCGTGGTGACGGAGGACTGCGAGTAGGAGGTGCCCATCACGTCCCATTTGCCGAGGCCCATGGAGTACGGTGCGGCGGCGGACTGAACCGTGCCTGCACGACCTGCGCCGATTTCACCCCAAGGTCCCTTGACGGCAAGGATGGCACGGCGGTTGAAAAGCGTGTCGGCAGAACTTAATTCGCCGGTATCAAGCTTGAAGCCGTTTTCCAGATAAACCTTGACCATATAGCCGTTGCCGAGATCTTCCTTGATGTTAAAGCCGATACGCGGTGCGGACTTGTTGTTGGTCATCGTCAGCGAGTCGTCCTTGCCTGACATGTTTTCGTATCTCAGGCCCGAGTCGACGCGGCCGTAAATCTGAATGTCGGCAGCGGAAGCCGATGCGGCGGCCGCAGCGGCGAAAGCCACGGCTAGCACGATTTTCTTGATTTCCATGACAAAAACTCCTTGTGAATCCGGCAATCCTCATCCGCTGCAGACCTTTTGCAGTGAAAGCTTCAGTTGATTGCCTGATTTGGTCTTAATAGTTGTGCTCGGCTACAAGCTGAGCAAAGTCGTCTGAAGATTGTTTGACGGACTGCATGGCGCCTTCCCAGAAGGCCGGATCGGTCGCATCTGCGCCGAAATGGACGCGGACGATTTCGTCGACGGTCATGCGGCCCGTGTCGCGCAGCATGGCGACGTAGAAGTCGTAGAAGGCGTCGCCTCGAACCTCCCATTCGCGCATCAGGGCGAGACTCATCAGATAACCCACGGCGTACGGGTAGTTGTAGATGAACTGGTCCGTCTTGTAGTAGTGCAGCTTATGCGCCCAGAGCCAGGTGTCCGGCGTGACGTCTTCGCCGTACCAGCGCTTCCAGACCTCGTTCATGAGGCTGCAGCAGCGGTCCGCACTCACGACGCCCCTGCGGCGCTCTTCGAGGAATGCAAGCTCAAACTCCATGCGGACCATGGTGTTGATAAGGAAGTTGGCGGCGCTGCGGGATTCCTGCCACAACATCTTGAAGCGTTCCTCACCCCGAGCCTCGTCAAGGAGGACGCGGCGAATGACGGCTTCGTTGAAGGTGCTCGCCGTTTCCGTCAGCGTCATCGGGAATTCGGTTTCGATCATCGGCATGTCGCGCATGATCCAATAATGGAAGGCGTGGCCGAGCTCGTGCCCCTGCTGGAGGATCGAAGTGATCGAGCCGAGATAGGACGTGAAGACGCGCGGAATGCGGAATTCGTTGAAGCGGGCGTAGAAGGCGCCGCCGACCTTCTTGTCGGAAGGCCTGGCGTCAACCCATCCCTTCTCCAGCATCATGTCGATGAATTCTGGCATGGCCGGATTGACCTTGCCGAGCGCACGCTTGACGGTGCCGATGCCTTCGGCGTAGCTCATCTTGCGGGCGACGCCGCCCTTGGCTTCAGGAGCTGGCGCCATGACGTCGTAAAAGCCCATCTGCTCGGAACCGAGCACCCCGGCGCGCCGGCGGATGCTTTCACGGACCCAGCCGACGTTGTTGAAGATGGCCGTGCGGATGGCATCGAGCGTCTCGCGGCTCATGCGGTTCTGAGCGAGAGAAACGGAGAGCGGATCGGTCACGCCCGCACGGTCGAAGCCGGCCAGGCGAATGCCGTGCAGCTCATTGAGAAGCGCGGCATAGAGATCGGCGTGGCGGCGGTACCAACCGTCCATGGCTTCGCCGGTCGTGCGGCGAAGGACGGGATCGGGATCGCCCTTAAGGACGGCGGTCATCTTGGCCGCGCGAACGCGGACGGCCTCGCCCGATGCCGACTTCGCCTCGAAGTCGACCAGCTTCTGGAGAGACTTGTGAATCGTGCCGAGCGGCATGAAGGCCTTGACTTCGATGTCGGAAACGAGCGAAGCGTCCGATTCGGAAAGCTTGTTGTGCCATTCGCCGAAGCGTTCGCGAAGCGCAAACCTCCAGTGCGAGAAGGGCTTCTCATGCCAGAGAGCGGCGTCCTCGGGAAGAGCGGCGAGCGCGGCAAAGAGCGGCGCAGCAGCGGTCTCGAGATCGTGCTTCAGATCGGCCGTCATGTTCATGGCGACGGACGAGGCGGCATCGGTGGTGTCCTTGGCGCCGAGGCACTTGGCAAAGGTCTGCATCGAGGACTGAAGCGTGAGAGCCTCCTCATAGGCGGACAGCGCCCGGGTGAGGATTTCGTCGGTCGCTTCGCCCTTGAGCATGTCGGCGATGTCGGCGGTGAGCGCCTCCACGCGGGATTCGGAACGCAGCCAGCGCTCGTCGGTGAGACTGCCGTAGGCGTCGTCCATCTGCCACTCGGGGGCGTCGTTGATTTCAATGTTGCTCATTTGACGGCTCCGATTACATGGCAAGCCAGAAGACGGCAAGGTGGTGGACGACGAGGCCGACGACGCAGGGAACGGATGCGCGCTTGATCAGATCGAGCGGGTTCATCTTGAGCATGGCGGCGATGGCGATCACGACGCCGGCAACCGGAGAAAGCGGACGGGCGATCGTGGAGGCCTGATGCATCGGAAGAACGAGCGTGACGGGGTTGACGCCCATGTCCTTGGCGATCTTCGGCACCATTTCAACGAGCGGGTAGAAGGAGGCGCCGTTGGAGCCGGCAATAACCGTCACGAGCGTCGTGATGACCACGAAGAGGATGGACATGCCGAGTGCGCCTGCGCCGGCATCGTTGGCAAGGCCGACAATGGCGTCGAGCATGCCGAGCGCCTTGAAGCCTTCGGCGAAGACGCCGGCGGCAATCACGAGGGAGACGACGCCCGCCATCGACTTGCCCATGGCCTGCAGGAATACCTTGAGGCCGGCGGCAATCTTGTCGAAGTTGCCGCGCCAGCGAATGGTTTCAAAGACCATGCCGATCACGATGCAGAGGAACATCAGGGCGGAAATGTCGAGCTTCACGGTAGAGATGCAGTACTGGGAGAAGACCACCACGAGCACCATCGGAAGGAACGGCAGGAGCGCGTAGATCTTCGGAGCGGCCG
>JAXZEJ010000200.1:0-3589 GCA_037424205.1 bacterium
CTCTTCCGATCTGCTGGCTTTTGCGCTGGGCTTTATATCCACCACAACCTTCCTAACCGGCATCGGCTGCCTCATAATCCTGCTGGTCGCCGTGCTGAAATGGAATATGACGGATGATCAGCCGCCGGTCGAAAGTTCAAATGCATGACATGATTCTGCACTGAACCCCGTCAATTCATCGGCCTTGCGAAAAGACCGGCTTGCCGCTACACAAGCTCACTCTCTGCGTTCCATTCCTCGTCCAATTCCACGCCGGGGCCGATGCTCGATCGGGCGCTCGCAACGCTGCTTCTTCCGCATCAGCCTCTGCTGCCGCTCCGCCTGACGGCGCAACTCCTCCTCACGGTAAAACTCTTCCGCCTTCGTGAATTCTTCTCTCTCCTTGAGCTCCCTGCGCTTTTCTTCGAGCCATTCCAAGAGAGGGTCGTAAATAAAGAAAACATAGATGAAAAACACGGCGGCAGTGAGAAACAGCATGAAGAAAATAAATCCGACTCCGAATTCGATCACAGTCTGCGCGAAACTACTCATAAAACTTTCCTCCCGCTTGGAATCCCGGCATTTGCCAAACCGTGCCGACCGTAGCTTGAAGAGGCCGCCAATCAACAAGCCCGGACCTCTTCTTTTTCCAGAGTAGACGGACATGCGTCACTATTTGTCGCAGGCAAACGTTCCCGACCACCTTGATGAAACAGAGCTTGGGCTGAACCGAGTCGAAAAAGCGGCCGGTTGTTCACGATTGCGGCAGTTGTGAGGAAGGTTGTTCTCTGTCATTGATCAGCATTTCGCACCGAAGATGCCCGGTGAATATGGCAAAAACGAAAAGGCAGCCTCACGATGAAGCTGCCTTTTCGAGTCACTATGCCGTTTGAGCTAAGAGTTCAGTTACTGACCGAGCGCCTTTTCGATGGAGAACGGCATGGCCTGATAGCCGGTGGTGTTCTTGAGCTGGATTTCCACCGACGGTTCCTTGGCTCCCCAATTGAATTCGCACAAGTACGGATTGGGCGAGGAAGTAAATGCACCGGATGCCAGGTCAAAGGATGCGCCGGCCGTAGCGGAGTAGACAAAGACCGAGTTCTTGTCGTTCTGGTATTCGGTAATGGAGGTTACCGGGCTATACCATTCGTGACCGCGTTCCTTGCCATATTCCCAGACCTGTTCGACAGTCATCTTCTTCTGGTCGATCTTGTAGACAACCGCGCGGGAATACTTCATTTCAGGCAATGCAGGCTGTTCCATGCCGCGGGCGTCGCCGTTGTCGAAGGCCGAGAGATAGATGATGTCGCCCTTGCTCATTTCATCGATGCGGAAGGCCGTATGCTGCGTCCAGGTCCAGTCGAAGTCGCCTTCGCACTTGGAGCCTTCGCACTTAATGGGCTTGCCGTTCTTATCGACCGGCGTCAGCACCTTGCCGGCCCAGGCTTCCTTCCAGCCTTCGGGCGAGCCGAGAATCCACTTCACCTTCTTGTCACGGCCGATCTTGATCATGGCCGACTGGTGGCGGGAAGAGATGATGATCGAGTCGTCGGACGGGTCATAGTCGACAGAATTAACATGCGCCCAATTGCGGCCGGCGCCCGTGCCGACGATGTCGCCGAATCGGTCGGAGGCATCGGCCTTGGCGATTTCTTCGGCCGACAAGGTCTTGCCTGCGAGGCTGGCATCAATATTGAGGCAGACCGCACCCTGGTCGAGCACCTTGAGGACGTTGTCGCGATACGGATCAAGAATGTCCATCAGGCGCCATTCGTCGACCACCTTGCCGTTGGCATCGACTTCTGCAATGACGTCTCGAACCGTATGGACGTTCTTGCCGTCGGCACGCTTGTAGTTGGAGGCGCTCACGCGCAGGAAGTAATGTCCGTTCTGGGCATCATCCATCGAATGTGAGAAGTCGTTGAAGCGCAGCGGCAGGCGGCGATTGAAGACTTCGCGGCCCATCACGTCATACTTGACGTAGCGCTGGCCGTAGCCCCAGGAGATAAGACCGTCGTCATTCTGCTTGAAGCCCATCATCACGCCTGCGCTGTAGATGGAATTCAGGTCATACATCGGATTGGCAAACAAGTACCAGCGGATGTCGCCGGCGGTGTCCAGCATCGTGATCTGCGGGTAGTAGTTCCATTCGAGGGCGCCGCCGCTGGGATTGTTCCAAACGACGCGAGTACCGACACCGGACTTTTCAACGAAGTTGTTCACAAGGTAGAGACGATCCTTGAATTTGGGATCCACCTTCTTGACTTCAACGCCGTAAGGCATTTCGACTTCCGTAGCATTGCCGGAGGCTTCAATGTAGACAGGAGGCGCGAACAGCTTGATCGTGTCCTTGAAGCTTTCCTTCTTGCCCTGGCCGTTGACGCGGGTATAGCTCACTTCAACCGTGTTCACGTAGTTGGGATAAAGGCCGAAAACCGGAATGCCGCCATGCGTAAGAACCTGAGAGGACGAAACCTTGTAGGCGAGATCCGCACCGTTGGCCTTCGGCACGATGCGCACCTTGACGTCTTCAAGCGTATAGCCGCCGTCGCGAATGATGGCCGTGAGCGGCGCAATGCCGTACGGATTCATCATCACTTCGCCGAGATGGCCCTGCGTGTGATAGTCAATCTTGGGGCCGGAGGGGCCGCCGATGGCCATGGCGGTCAAGGGCAAAAGGCCGGCGATGGTCAATGCGAGAATGCGAGTCTTGAAGTGCATGATGCGTTCCTCTTTAGGATTCGAACTGAACAAAACCCCTGAAAATCAGGCGGTTTCGTTGAGGAACATTTTGTCAAACCAAACGCCGGCTGACTATTGGAGCCTTCGCAGAGAGTGATTCTGCAATTTGAGTTGAGCTTTTGCCGTTTTCGCAAAATGCACTGATGCAAACTTTAATACGGGATGACCGGGATCTCGGACAGGTTCTTGAATTCGCGGCATCGTGAAATGATTTTTGCCCTGAACCATTGCGATGCCGGGTCATAATGAGTCCGATCGTGCCAGAGGAGAGTCGGCTGGAAAATCGGCGCATGTTCCGGACGTCCAAGGATATGCAAGCGATGACGCTGCGCCAATTGCTGTGCCAAATGCATGGGCAGGATCGACAGGAAATCCGAATTATCAAGCAGCGCAGGAACGGACATGAAATAAGGCGTCCAGACTGCGGCATCGCCATTGCCGACGTGAGGAATGCTTGTGACGGCCGTCGTCCATTTATCGTCGTAGCCGATCTGCATGTCATGCGTCACCTTGATCAGACGGTACGGCGCAAAATCAGAACTCTCCAAAGGTCTCGTCGCCTGCAGTTCAACAAGAGGATGCAAAGACCTCACCACGAGAACCATGGTTTCCTCACACAGCACGTGGGTGTGAAAGCCGGCCTCAGGCGTTAGATTTGGGAATATGCCCATGTCCAAATCACCGCGAATCAGGTCGCGATTGTAGCTTTGTCCCGGATGTCTGAATTCGATGCTCAAATTCGGACTGTCCTTGAACAGGTCGGCAAAAGCAGGCGCAAAAAAGGTCGTGACCGCCTTGTCTACGGCGCCGATCCTAACCTGAATTTTGAACGAAGAACTCGCAGCAGTTATTGTTGGATTCAGAAAAC
>JAXZEJ010000201.1:0-7675 GCA_037424205.1 bacterium
CTCCGGCCGCGAGGACGAGGACGCCATCCGCCGCGACATGGAGCGCCAGACGGTGCTCGAGCGCACGGGCTGGAAGTTCGTCCGCATCAGAAGCGCCGACTGGTTCCGCCGTCCCGAAAAGACGCTCGAGCGCGTCTGCGAGGCGCTCGCGGAGCTTGGGATTGCCCCCGAGCCCGAGGAGGCCGCCGAGCGCCGCGACCTGCTTCTTGCCCACGTCCGCGCCAATGTCGAGCGCCTGGAATCGGGCCTTGACCTGATGGTCTTCGACGTCGAGGAGGAGGCCCCGGTCCCGCCCGTCGCCCCCGTCTCGGCCGCCGACTTCGAGCCTGAGGAGCACGAAGCGCCGGTCCCCGACCCCGTTCAATTCGAAGCGCCGCTCATTCCCGCCGAAGTCGAAAAGGCCGACATCATGCTCATCCCCGAGATGGAGATGCGCGACGCCGTGCGCATTTCGCTCCCGACGCTCGCCGACGTCTTCGACGACGAGCCCGCGGAAGCCGGGGCTGACGGCGCAGACTCCGTTCCGGCGCCGGCCCCGGCTGCCGAACCGGAAGCCGCCGGTCCTCACCACACGCCCGTCACATTCATGGAGGTGATCCGCGACGGCCTGATGGACCGCGGCATCAACCCGGTCCTGCAGACGACGCCCAACGACGCCACCCTGACGCTGGGCGCCAGCACCCTCATGCGCGCCACCTTCTGGAACAACCGCGCCGACGTGCTCGTGCCCGTCGCGCCCGACGCCAATCCCAGAAGCGCCGCCGCGGGCTGCCGCCTCGTGCACAACGGCACGTGGCGCATGTGGTCTCTCGCCGAGGAGGACCTCACGCAGAAGTTCGTCCAGGACTTCATCGTCCTCATGGCCAAGACCGCCGATTCGCTTCGGTAATTCATCATCGAAGGCCCGCCGGCACTCCTCCGGCCGGCGGGCCCCGCCTTCGGCATCGCACCTGCTTCTGAAACATTTTGTTTCACTTTTCAATACCGTTCGCCGGCATCCCTCCTTGCCGGCAGTCGTCCCGCCCCGGCCTACCGCCTCGTTCGCCTTCGAAAAGCCTCTTCTTCCTCGCGCAACCCGCCCGCCGTCCCGCTTCATCTGCATTGATCCTGCACTCAACTCACACAATTAGTCGGCTAACTTCTTTAAACGCGCGCAAAACGGCCGTTCAGTCCATGCCCGTGCGCCGGCATGGAATATCTGAAACACTTCGGAAACATTCACCCGGGTCTTGAAACTTTTCAGAGCGATTCGCCTATCGGAGCGTCGATTTCAGGTCGATAACTGCGCCCGGCAAGGCGGGATGTTCGACGTAAAAATTGAAGAATCTTTACGTTCGGCGCACTTGCAATTTGGTACAATCCTGAACACTCGTTCAGAAGTGCTGCCGGAATACTGACCAATTATTCACTTCCTAATGAACAATTGGTCGGGATCATCCCCGAAAGGCAGCCTTCCGACGACCTGATACAACCACTTTCGATAAAAACCAGAAGGTACATTGACATGTTGTCAACGCGCAAAACCATCACTCTGGCGCTGATGTGCGCCCTGGCGTCCACGACGGCGCTCACCGGCTGCAAGGACGGCGCCCAGCAGGGCCAGGCCGCCGCTCAGAGGCAG
The DNA here is from genome assembly GCA_037424205.1 of bacterium. Lineage (GTDB taxonomy): Bacteria > Pseudomonadota > Gammaproteobacteria > Burkholderiales > Burkholderiaceae_F > Sutterella. Next base: position 1,622 of record JAXZEJ010000201.1, read on the forward strand.
ATGCCCCCGACGGAAGTCACCTACGTGACGGCCAAGACGTCCGACCAGGCGCTTGAAACGACCCTGACGGGCCGCACGAGCGCCTACTATGAAGCCGAGGTTCGCCCGCAGGTCAACGGCGTTCTCGTCAAGAAGCTCTTCAAGGACGGCTCCGAAGTCAAGGCCGGCCAGCAGCTCTATCAGATCGACGACGCTCCCTACGTCGCCGCGCTCAAGTCCGCCGAAGCCTCCCTCGCACAGGCTCAGGCCAATCTCGTGAAGGCCCGCGCCGACGCAAAGCGCTCCGCCGAGCTCGTCAAGATCAACGCGGTTTCGAAGCAGTCGGACGACGCCGCCCAGGCCGCGCTCAAGGCCGCCGTTGCGAACCAGAAGGCCGCCGAGGCCGCGGTTTCTTCGGCCAGGGTCAACATGCAGTACACGAAGGTGCTCTCCCCGATCTCGGGCCGCATCTCCCGCTCGGAATTCACCGAAGGCGCCCTGATGTCCGCTTATCAGTCCGCTCCGCTCACGCGCGTCCAGCAGCTTGATCCGATCTACGTCGACGTTGCCCAGAAGGCCGACGACGTGATGCGCATTCAGCGCGAGCTTGCCTCCGGTGTTCTCAAGTCCGGCGACAAGGAAACTGCGCGCGTGAAGCTCGTCTTTGACGACGGCTCCGTCTATGCGCACGAAGGCGAGCTCACGTTCACGGACGTCACGGTCAACGAATCGACCGGCATGGTCAACCTGCGCGCCGTATTCCCGAACCCCGACAAGGTTCTGCTTCCCGGCCTCTACGTCCGCGCCACCATTGTCGAAGGCGTCCGTCCCGACTCCATTCTCGTTCCGATGCAGTGCGTGATCCGCGACGCCAAGGGCGACGCTACGGTCTACGTGATCGACGGCGAAAACAAGGTTGCCGTTCGCAAAATCGTCGCCACCCGCACCGTCGGCACGAACTGGCTCGTCGAATCCGGCCTCAAGGAAGGCGACCGCGTCCTGTTTGAGGGCTTCCAGCGCATCCGCGCCGGCGCCACCGTCTCGCCCAAGGAGGCCGACGCCTCCAAGATGCTCGACAAGACGGGCAAGCCCCTCTACTAACAAGGACTGAGGCAAGCAATCATGTTCTCACGCTTTTTCATTGAGAGGCCCGTCTTCTCGTGGGTGATCGCCATCGTGATCATGCTCGCGGGCGCCCTCTCCATCTTCAAGCTGCCGATCAGCCAGTTCCCGCAGATTGCGCCGCCGCAGGTAAGCATCTCCGCCACCTACCCGGGCGCCTCCGCGCAGACGATTGAAAACACCGTCACACAGATCATCGAGCAGAATCTCACGGGCCTTGACGGCTACCTCTACATGTCGTCCACCTCGGACTCCACCGGCCGCGTAAGCATCACGGTCACGTTCGAAGCCGGCACGAATCCCGACATGGCTCAGGTTCAGGTTCAGAACAAGATCCAGACGGCTCTGACGACCCTTCCGCAGGTCGTCCAGCAGATGGGCGTCACGATTCAGAAGACGTCCGCCAACTTCCTGATGGTCGTGGGCTTCATCTCCAAGGACGGCAGCATGAACGGCACCGACCTCGGCGACTACCTCGTCGCCCACGTTCAGGAGCCGCTTTCGCGCGTTACGGGCGTCGGCGAAGCCGAAGTCTTCGGCGCCGAATACGCCATGCGCATCTGGCTCGACCCGAGCAAGATGGTGAAGTACAAGCTCAATCCGAGCGACGTCAAGTCGGCCGTCTCGGCTCAGAACGCCCAGGTCTCCGCCGGCGGCATCGCCCAGCAACCGACCGACGGCAAGCAGCTCTTCACCGCCACGATCTCCTCCTCGAGCCTGCTTCAGACGCCTGAGGAATTCCGCAACATCCTTCTGAAGACCACCGAAGACGGCTCCAAGGTCTATCTGCGCGACGTCGCCGAAGTGGCCGTCGGCCAGCAGAGCTACATGGCCTTCGGCACCTACAACGGCTACCAGTCTTCCGGCATGGCCATCAAGCTCGCTTCGGGCGCCAACGCCCTCGAGACCCAGAAGGCCGTGCTCGCCCGCGTTGAAGAGCTCAAGCCGAGCTTCCCCGAAGGCATGGAAGTCGTGATTCCGTTCGACACGACGCCGTTCGTCTCCGCCGCCCTCAAGGGCGTGGTCAAGACGCTTTTTGAAGCCATCGTGCTCGTCGTCGTGGTGATGTTCCTCTTCCTGCAGAACTTCCGCGCGACGCTCATTCCGACGATTGCCGTTCCGGTCGTGCTTCTCGGCACGTTCGGCGCGCTCTCCGCGTGCGGCTTCTCCATCAACATGCTGACGATGTTCGCCATGGTGCTCGCCATCGGCCTGCTGGTGGACGACGCCATCGTGGTCGTGGAAAACGTCGAGCGCGTGATGCGAGAGGACGGCACGGACCCGAAGACCGCCACGATCAAGTCGATGGGCGAAATCCAGTCCGCCCTGATCGGCATCGCCATGGTGCTCTCCGCCGTGTTCGTTCCGATGGCCTTCTTCGGCGGCTCCACGGGCGTCATCTACCGTCAGTTCTCGGTGACCATCGTCTCGGCCATGGCCCTTTCGGTCCTCGTCGCCCTGACGCTGACGCCGTCTCTGTGCGCCACGATGCTCAAGCCGATCGACCATGAGGAGCATCACGGCAAGGGCGGCTTCTTCGGCTGGTTCAACCGCAGCTTCGAAGCCTTCACGCAGTCCGTCAAGGCCCTCATCGCCAAGTCGATCCACGGCTGGGGCGTCATGCTCGTCGCCTACGCCGCCGTCGTCGGCCTGATGGTCTGGGGCTTCAAGGCCCTCCCGACCTCGTTCATGCCGCAGGAAGACCAGGGCGTTCTCATGATGATGTCGCAGCTGCCCGACGGCGCCACGCTCGAGCGCACCGACATTGAAATGAACAAGCTCCAGAAGGTTCTCGCCCAGAACGAGCAGAAGTCCGTCGACTCCGTCTTCGTCGTCCGCGGCTTCTCCTTCGCCGGCACGGGCCAGAACATGGCTCTCGGCTTCCTGAAGCTCAAGGACTGGAGCGAGCGCACGACGCCCGACACGACCGTTGAGGCCATTCAGGGCCGCGCGATGGGCACGCTCATGGGACACCCGGACTTCAAGCAGGCCAGCACCTTCGTCTTCCCGCTTCCGGCCGTTCCCGAACTCGGCGTTGCCGACGGCTTCGACTTCTACATCATGGACAACACGGGCGGCACGCACGACCAGCTCATGCAGTACATGGGCCAGTTCCTGATGAAGGCCAACGCCGATCCGCGCCTCACCATGGTCCGCCACAACGGCATGTCCGACACGACGCAGCTCAAGCTCGTGCTCGACTATGAAAAGCTTTCGGCCCTCAACCTCAACATTTCCGAGGTCAATTCCTCGATCTCGACGGTGCTCGCCGGTTCCTACGTCAACGACTACATGGACCGCGGCCGCGTCAAGCAGGTCTGGGTGATGGGCAACACGGGCTCGCGCATGCAGCCCGAGGACATCCTCGGCTGGCACGTCCGCAACAACTTCGGTGAAATGGTGCCCATCGGCACGTTCGCCAAGTTCGAGTGGAGCTACGGCAGCCCGCGTCTCGAACGCTTCAACGGCCTTCCCGCCGTGAACATCCAGGGCAACCCGCGTGCGGGCGTCTCCTCCGGCCAGGCCATGGAGGCGATCGAACAGATTGCCAAGGAAGTCTTCCCGGCCGGCTACGAAATCGCCTGGAACGGCGTCTCGTACCAGGAAAAGGCCTCCGGCAGCCAGGGCCCCGCGCTCTATGCGCTCTCGCTTCTCGTGGTGTTCCTCTGCCTTGCCGCCCTTTATGAAAGCTGGTCCGTCCCGATCGCGGTGCTCCTCGTGGTGCCCTGCGGCGTCGTGGGCGCTCTCGGCCTCACCGGCGTGCTCGGCATGGCGAACGACATCTACTTCCAGGTCGGCCTGCTGACGACGATCGGCCTGGTGAGCAAGAACGCCATTCTGATCGTGGAATTCGCCAAGGAATACATGGAACAGGGCAAGGATGCCGTCCACGCCGCCGAAGAGGCCGTGCGCGTGCGCCTGCGTCCGATTCTGATGACGTCCCTCGCCTTCGGCCTCGGCGTGCTTCCGCTCGCCATGGCCCACGGCCCGGGCGCCGGCGCTCAGAACGCCATCGGCGTCGGCGTGCTCGGCGGCATGCTCGCCGGCACTTTCCTCTGCATCGCCTTCGTTCCGGTCTTCTACGTGCTCGTCGACCGCTTCCTCGGCGGCAAGAAGCGCCACGAAAAGAACGGGGCCGCGCAGGCCTGATGCCGGTGACTGAAATCACGGCAAGATGAAAACCCAGGGCGGCCGGCCTCCGGCCCGCCGCCCTCATGGAATAACTATCATGTCCAACACGCTTTTCAAGATTCTTCCCCTCTGCGCGGCTCTCGCCCTCACGGGCTGCGTCAACCTCGCTCCCGACCACGAGCGCCCCGCCGCGCCGGTCGAGCAGGCCTGGCCGACGGGCGAAGCCTACGATGCCGCCGCCGTGCGCAGCGAAGCCCTGCCCGAATGGCAGGACTTCTTCACGGACGAGCGCCTTCGCAAGGTGATTGAACTTGCCCTCAAGGAAAACCGCGACCTCCGCGTCTCGGCGCTCAACATTGAAAAGGCCCGCGCGCTCTACGGCGTGCAGCGCTCCGAGCTTCTGCCGACCGTCGCCGCCGCTGCGAGCAACGCCGGCCAGCGCCGTCCGGCCAGCGTTGCCGGCGTCGACACGACGAGCCACACCTACACCGCGCAGCTCGCCATGACGAGCTATGAGCTCGACTTCTTCGGCCGCATCCGCAACCTCAACGAACAGGCCCTTCAGAGCTACCTCGCCAGCGAAGACGCCCGCCGCTCCGCCCAGAGCGCGCTGATCGCCCAGGTCGCCTCCGGCTGGCTTGCGCTCGGCGCCGACCGCGCCCAGCTCGATCTGCAGAAGGAAACTCTCGCAAGCCAGGAAGAAAGCTTCCGCCTGATCGAGGAAAGCTACAAGCTTGGCGCAGCGAGCCGCCTCGACTACGAGCAGGCCCGCACGACGATCGCCGCCGCACGCGCGCAGATCGCCTCCTACATCCGCGCCGTCGCCCAGGACAAGAATGCGCTTGACCTTCTCTGCGGCACCGCCGTTCCCGAAGAGCTCCTTCCCGCCGGCCTTGCCGAGGGCGTCACGCAGACCGCCGTTCTCCCGGCCGGACTTCCCTCCGAAGTCCTCCTCAAGCGTCCCGACATCGTCTCGAGCGAACGCAGCCTCATCAGCGCCGAAGCCAATATCGGCGCCGCACGCGCCGCCTTCTTCCCGAGCGTTGCGCTCACCGCCGGCGGCGGCTCCATGGGCATGCACCTCTCCGACCTCTTCGACGCCCACACAGGCTTCTGGTCCTTCACGCCGAGCGTGAGCCTCCCGATCTTCACTGGCGGTCGCAACATCGCCAATCTTGAAGCTGCCAAGGTCGGCCAGAAGATCGCCGTCGCCAACTACGAAAAGGCCATTCAGACGGCCTTCAAGGAAGTCTCCGACGCGCTCGCCACGGAAGGCACGATGGACCGCGAGCTCTCCGCCCGCCGCGAATACGCCGAAGCCGCCTCCAAGGCCTATGAGCTTTCCGACGCAAGCTACCAGGCCGGCGCCATCTCCTACAACGACGTACTCCAGAGCCAGCGCGCCATGGTGGGCGCCAAGCAGGCGCTCATCGGCGCCGAACTCTCCAAGACGATGAGCGCCATCACGCTCTACAAGGTCCTCGGCGGCGGCACGACCATTGCCGAATCCGACAAGGAGTAACATCGCCATGGGCATCCTGAAGATTGCAAATCGCGAGCGCAACTCGCGCCGAACCCAGATTCTTGAAGCGGCCCAGCGCTGCTTCAAGAAGCAGGGCTTCCACAAGACGACCCTGCGCGACATCGCGCAGGAATTCGGCATGAGCGCAGGGCACATCTACAACTACTTCAGCAACAAGGAGGCGATCATCGAGGCGCTTGTCGAACTGCGCACGCAGGAATTCATCGACATGCTGAGCACCGACGAGTTCGCCGACCTCCCGCCCGCCGAACGCATGGACAAGGAGCTCGGCTGCGTTG
>JAXZEJ010000202.1:0-1206 GCA_037424205.1 bacterium
TCTTCCGATCTGCTGCTTCTGGGGCGCGGTGGTTTTGAAGCGCTGGGCCGGCTGGGACGATTCGCTTGATGCCTTCGGCGTACACGGCGTGGGCGGCATTGTCGGCGCCATTCTCACGGGCGTCTTCGCCACGAGCGCCGTGACGGGCACCGACATGAACCCGGTCATGACGCAGGTCGGCATCCAGGCTGCGAGCGTTCTCGCCACGATCGTATATGCGGGCGCCATGAGCTGGATCCTCCTCAAGATCGTTGACAAGCTCATCGGCCTGCGCGTCTCCGCCGACGAAGAACGCATGGGTCTCGACCTCTCGCTGCACGGCGAACGCATCGAATAAGGATTGAGACCGTCCAGGTCCAAGCTTGGAGTGCAGAGCCGTCCGACTGCGACAAGCAGCCGGGCGGCTTCTTTCTTATGCTCATAGAGCATATGCCTGAGGCGGAAAAGCGAACTGCAATGTATGATCGACAAATCGACCATTCCACCGGAGGTATTGACCATGTCGCACGACGCCGCCTGCGCCGACCTGATTCGAAAAGGCTTTGGAGACCGCATCATCACCCGCGAGACGACGATCGACACCGTCGAGAACGCGGCCGCCACGATCGGCGTCGGGATCGAGCGCATTGCGAAGACGCTCTCCTTCATCCAGGGCGACAAGGCCGTCCTCATCGTTGCGACGGGCCACGTCAAGATCGACAATCACAAGTACAAGCAGCGCTTCGGCGTGAAGGCCCGCATGATTCCGGGCGCGAACGTCGAGGAGATGATCGGACATGCGCCGGGCGGCGTCTGTCCCTTCGGGATCAAGGAAGGCGTCGAGGTATGGCTCGACGAATCGCTCAAGCTCTTCACCACGACTTTTCTTGCCTGCGGCGACGACCGCACCACGATCGAGCTGACGGCCGAAGAAACCGAAAAGGCTTCCGGCGCCCTCGGCTGGGTCGACGTCACGAAGCTTATCGACCCTCAGGCCTGATCCGCCGGACATTCCATGAATAAAAGAACGGGAGACGTCCGCAAAGAGATCTCCCGTTTTTTTTATGTACAAAGGCGTCATTCAATTCCCGTAGGGGAATGGAATGAGCCGTCGTTCGTTTATGCCTTTGCCGCCTGCATCATGCGCGGATTCGGCACTCTTGGCGATACCTCCGGCGCGGATTCCTCGTTCCCGACTGCCGGGGCCTCTTCACGGACGGATTCGTC
>JAXZEJ010000203.1:0-3511 GCA_037424205.1 bacterium
AGTAGGCGCGCATCTGGCGTGCAAGCGCACGCTGCTCGTCCGTCATGCGGACGGAGCGCGGCAGGTACTGGCCCGCATCCGGAAAGAGATAGGTGAGCTCGGCCGCGTGGCTCGCGGCGTTGTCGTAGCCGTTGTGGCGGCTCGGAGACGTGGGCACGGTGGAGTCTTCGAAGGTGTAGATCCAGGGCGCCGAGGCGCCGGTCTTGGCCATTGCTTCGGCGAGCGTCAGGTTGGTGCAGCCGCCCAGGCCGCGCATGCCGCTGTCGGTGATGAAGTCGCCGATCGTATATTCAAGCGCATACTGGCCTTCGTGCTTCTTCGGATCGTAGATCTTCAGAGCTTCGACGGCGCTCTGTTCGCCCACGAGCTTGACGACCTAGGCCTTGTAGTCGGGATACTTCCAGCCGGCATACTCATCGCCGGCGGACACGGCGAGGAAGGCGGGCGGCGTCGTGAGCGAAACATGCTTGTAGGCCGAGAACGTAGTGTCGTACTTCACGGAGCGGGCGGGCCCGATGAGATTGTTGCGGCAGGAACTCTTGGGCTGTGATTCCTCCTGCATCATCGTGATATTCGGATAGACGAGAACCGAGAAGTCGGGGCAGGAGGCGCCCTTGCAGGAGACGCTCGACATGGCGGCCAGATGGCCGCCGGAACTCGCACCCATCACGCCGACGGTGTGCAGGTTGTACTTGCCGAAGAGCGAGCGAACGGTTTCAACGGCCTTGTTGGCATCGGCGAGCGGAACTTCCGAGTTGCCCTTGGGAAGACGATATTTGAGCACGAACGTCGTGAAGCCCTGGGAGCTGGCAACTGTTTTTCAAAACATAGATGATTGTGTTACTATATACTCATTATGAGTATATATAAGATCGGTCAATTCGCTAAACTCGTACGTCGCACACCTGCTACGATCCGACGTTGGGAGGCTGAAGGGAAGATCACTAGCAAACGTCTTCCTTCCGGGCACAGGTATTTTGATGATTCGGATTTACGCGCAGTTATGGGCGTCAAGTCTGAACACAGGGTTACGGTTGTCTATTGCAGAGTCAGCAGCAAGGGGCAAAAGCCGGATTTGGATCGCCAGCTTGAGTCCATGCAGATGTGGGCGGTGGGCAGTGGAACGGTGGTTGACGAGTGGATTACGGAAATCGGCGGAGGCATGAATTTCAAGCGGCCCAAGTTTCTGGCTCTTGTAGACAGAATTTGTCGTGGCGAAATTCGCCAGCTGATCGTTGCCCATAAGGATCGGCTGATGCGCTTCGGCTTCGAACTCATTCGTCACATTTGTGACGAGCATGACTGTGAGCTCGTTGTTGTCAACCAGATCAGACTTTCCCCGGAAAAAGAGATGGTTGACGACATGTTGGCAATTGTTCATACATTCAGCTGCCGACTTGACGGCATGCGCAAGTACGAAAAGAACCTAAAGGAAGATTTCCCCGACGCAACCCAAACAACCGTTGAATTGGATTGATTTTTCATGAGCACTACCGTCACCGTTACTCGCATCGTCTACGCAGCTGCGACATCGAAAGAAGATATCGATGTCCTTGCTCGTCATGCCAAAGCCGTCGGCTGGCTGAGAAAGGACTTGTGGCATCGTTTCGGCGGGAAGGCAATCATGCAGCTCCCTTTCAAGGATATCCGTTGCAAAACCACGCGCTTGTATGCAAATTTGAGTGAGATGGGCTTTGGAAAGATCGACGGTACCGTACGCAATGAGTCGATCAAGGACATTCTCAATGACATCAAGGCCTGCAAGGCCGCAGCGATTGAGAAGATGAAGGGGAAGATTTCGGCGCGTCTGGCTTTCGAAGGCGTACCGGAGAAGAAGCGAAAGTCCGACCTCTCCAAGAGGATGCGGTTGATTCGAACTGGGAGCTACGAGAAAGATCCATTCCTGCACCGCACGGTCAGGAACTGTTTCAAGCATGGCCAAGGACACGCCGACAATCAATTCGTTGTCCGCTCCGACAAGCACATTGAAGAAATACGGATGATCAACGGCAGGAACGTATTGGTCATCAAGCTTCGGCTATGTGGTAAATATCTGGAATTGCACTGCAATTCCAACGGAACGAATGTGCATCTTGCAAACACGAATCTGCGCATCATTCTTGATCACGATCGAGTTTGCGTTCACTATGCGACCACTAAAACTTGTTCACGTCCGTGTGGCACTAAGGAAGCAGGAATCGACAAGGGATATACGGAAGCGGTTGTTGACAGCAACAAGAAGCATTACGGAACGAATTTCGGAAAGATCCTGACTGAGTATTCCGATCGAAACGACCGGATCATGCGAAACCGCAACAAGCTCTTTGCGCTCGCCCGAAAACATGAGGCCAACGGCAATCATGAGAAGGCTCAACGGATTCGCGCCAATAATCTCGGAACAATCAAAATTGAGGGAATGCGTGCCAGGTATCGCAATCGCATTAAAGATATATCGTTCAAAACGGCTCATGCTCTGGCAGATGAATACGGGCACATCGTATCGGAAGATCTGGCATGGGGCATGTCGCCGAACAAATGGAGAAGTAAAGGAAAAACCTTCAATCGCCGCATGAGTGGCTGGGCGAAGGGCTCCCTGGCGGGGGCTCTGAAAACTGTTTTCCTGCAGCGCGGTGTTTATCACGATGAGGTGAATGCTGCGTACACATCGCAAATTGATAGTCGGACCAAGCGTCTTGAAGGCACGAGGAAAGGCGATCGTTTTACCGGCGTTGACGGGGTTGTGTTGCAGGCTGACGAGAATGTTGCTCTGAACGTCCTGGACAGATTCTACGATACCGAAATTTCAAGGTACGCCAAGAAAGAAGAGGTGAAGAGAATTCTGCTCGGACGTCTCTCCGGTGCAACTGAGCATCAATAGGCTCTAGTTGGGACATCGGCAGTGAGGAAACTCACTGCCTGTGCCGTCAACAGAGTGCAGATAAGTCTAAATTATGAATGTCTAACTTTGAACAACTTTTAGAACAGAGAGTTTTGGATATTGGGAGTTGAACATAATGGCCGTCAAGACCGAAGACAAGCGCCGCCGCATCCTGAGCGCCGCCCTCGACTGCTTTGAGAAGAAGGGCTTCGTTGCCGCCAGCATGGACGACATTGCCAAAGACGCGCGCGTGGCCAAGGGGACGATCTACAACTACTTCAAGGGCAAGGACGAGCTGCTTGAGGCGCTGGCTGAAAACATTGCCGGCGTGATGCACCGCAATCTCGAGAGCATGATGCAGCCCGAGAACGCCGGCCTTTCCCTCAAGGAAAAGCTCATGAAGATCGCGGCCCCGCTCGCCGACGGCACGCCCCGGTCCAGGCACAACGTGCGAATCTTCCGCCTTGTCTGGGCCGAGGGCCTTCGTTCGCCCAAGCTCACGCACGATTTGTATGCGAGGCTTTTTCTGCCTGTCTTCACAAAGGACGGACTTCTGCCTCGCCTGCTTGAGAACGAGGACGTGCCGGCCTTCGTGCGCGAGCGTCCGGTGGCCGTCGTCGCGCCTCTGATCCA
>JAXZEJ010000204.1:0-6228 GCA_037424205.1 bacterium
GTGGGTGGTGTGGAAGGGGCTGAGGATATAAAGTCCTCACCCCTATCCGATGGTCGCTCGAAACGGGCGGCATGCGGGCGTTGCGGCGCATTTGCTTGACGGATTGCGTGAGAATGGTTATCATTAACGCAAATGAGAATCGTTCGCATAATGCGGGCGGGCAGGACCACCGAATCGCAGGCGCAATGACGCGCCGGGAGGAATCATCATGACGAAGCATGCGGCTGACAGGATGCGGACGGCGCTCAGAACGGCGTCCACTGCGGGGCTGTCGGCATCCGCATTTTTTCTGGCGGCGCCCGTACTCGGCCTCATTGCGCCGCAGACAAGCTTTGCTGCCGCTGTTGCTGCGTTTGCCGCGGCGACCGGGCTTGATGCAATTCGGGACCGCACGCAAGGCGATTGATCTTCATTCTCTCAGCAGTTGAGTGAGAGTCGGTGCCCGCAGTTCTCTTCGGAGGATTGCGGGCGCTGTTTTTTTAATATTTCGGGTTCTCAAATGGTAAGTGCGTGAAAACCTTGGGATGCTTCCGGCTGCCGCTGTGCTACATTGTCTGAGCATGCCCGTCAGGGCCGCCGGGCGGTTCCGGCGGACTGTAGAGGCGCCTCTTGGAGAATGTGAAGTTGTTTATATCGGGTACGGTTATCTGTTTCATCCTCGCACTCATCGTTGCGGGCGTCGAAATGGTGACGGGCACGGTTTACATGCTGGCCGTCGCCGTCGGCTGTGCGGCTGCCGGGGCGGCAAGCTGGTGCGGGATTCCCGCTTCCTGGCAGTTTGCGGTCTGCGCGCTCGTAACGTTCGTCGGCTGTGCGCTGGCGCGTCTTCTGCGTCGTAAAAATAATCCCGAGGCTGATCGCCTCATGCGCCTTGACGAAGGCGAGCGGATTCGCGTCGAGTCCGTAGGCACGGGTGGAAACGCCGTCGTGCAGTATCGCGGAGCTCCCTGGATTGCCTGTGCTGAAGAGGGCGAGCTCTCGCCCGGCATCTGGATCATCGCACGCGTCGACGGCACCCGCCTCATTCTTCGTCCCGCCGCCCGCTAGCAGGATGCTTTTCCTCATTTTCAAGCCATACGGAGACAACTAAAAAATGAACGTCAGCGGCTTTCTCATCTTTACGCTCGTGCTCGTCGTCGTAGCCGTGCTTTTTGCGTTCCAGTCCGTCAAGGTCGTGCCGCAGCAGACCGCCTGGGTGGTCGAGCGCCTCGGCAAGTTCCATGCGGTTCTCACGCCGGGCCTCAATTTCATCATTCCGTTCATCGACCGCGTCGCCTATCGCCATTCGCTCAAGGAAATCCCGCTGGATACGCCGAGCCAGGTCTGCATCACGCGCGACAACACGCAGCTCACGGTCGACGGGGTGCTCTTCTTTCAGGTGACCGATCCTCAGCGAGCCTCCTACGGCACGTCGAACTATGTGGTCGCGATCACGCAGCTCGCCCAGACGACGCTTCGATCCGTCGTGGGCAAGATGGAGCTCGACAAGACCTTCGAGGAGCGCGACCTCATCAACAAGTCCGTCGTCTCCGCGATTGACGAGGCGGCCCTCAACTGGGGCGTCAAGGTGCTTCGCTACGAGATCAAGGATCTGACGCCGCCCGCCGTCATTCTGCAGGCCATGCAGCAGCAGATTACGGCCGAGCGTGAAAAGCGCGCCGTCGTGGCCGCTTCCGAAGGCCGCAAGCTTGAACAGATCAACCTCGCCACCGGCGCCCGAGAAGCCGCGATCGCCCAGTCCGAAGGCGAAAAGCAGGCTGAAATCAACAAGGCCGAAGGCCAGGCGGCCGCCACGCTCGCCCTCGCCACGGCCACGGCCGAGGCTCTTCGCCGCGTTGCTGCGGCCACTCAGGCCGAAGGCGGCATGAACGCCGTGAACCTGCAGGTCGCCGAAAAGTACGTCGAGGCCTTCTCTCAGCTCGCCAAGACCAGCAACACCCTGATCGTTCCGGGCAATCTCGGCGATATTTCGGGCATGATCGCCTCTGCGATGAAGATCGTGGACGGCGCCAAGGTCCAGCTCCCGCCCAAGGCTTGAGCCTTGTCGTCATGAACATTCCAGCGCCCGCCGGTTCAAGCCTGCGGGCGTTTTTCATGAGGTGCTCTAGGTATAATGTCCGCATGTTTTCACGAGGGCGCGGATCCATTCGTCCGGGCTCCCACGCATGGAATTTCCTATGACCGAACAGAATACGAGCGGCGCCGTCGTTGCGCTGCCTTCGATCGGCGATCCCGCCGTTCTTGCCGACATCCTGATGTACAGCGCGCGCGACGCGATCGCTGTCATGATGGATGAAGAGGGAGATCCCAACGACTACGCGAAGATCGTCTTCGGCGTCGCCTCCATCTTCATGGGTCACACCGATTCGCTCGAGCTCCCCGAGGGCTGGGATCCCGCCGCCGCGGGCGCCGCTCTTCGTCCGCTTCTTGCCGAAGTGATCGAAGAAATGCCGGAAGAGGATCGCAAGACCTTTGAGGACGATGAGAGCATGCTCGCCCTTGCCGTCATGACCTGCTTCCAGGAGGCTGCCTCCATTGCCGAAGCCTGGGCCGAAACACACAAGGCTTCGGATGCGCAGACGATTCTGAACGGCGTTCTTCAGGACGATCTCTTCGCCGCTCATTTCCGCACCTGGGCCGAGATGATTCTCGGCATCGAGCCCGAGGAAGGTGCAGACGAACAGATCAATGAGGAGAAGGCCGAATGACGGAAGAAATGAAGGACGGCGTTCAGGCCGAGGAAAAGATTGAAGATCAGGCCGAAGAGAAGGCCGAGGCGGTCGTGCTTGACGAAGCCGTGCTCGAACAGCTTCTCGTGGGCTGCATCTGGGACGTGCTTCGCCGCATGCACCGCGTGGCGAGCAAGGCGCTGACGCCCGATCAGGCGACCGAAGAGGATGACGCCATTGCCCGCCACCTCGCCCGCACGCTGATGGGCGAGAACCCCGGCTTCACGGTTTCGCTTCCCCTTGTCGGTCCGTCGCTGGTCGACGAGCTTCGCAGGCTTCCCGAGTATGCCGACGACAAGCTCCCCGAGGAAATCGACGGCGCCAATCCCCGCGCCGTCATGGTCTATGTCTGCCGCACTTTCCTGCACGGCATCTACGACATGGTTCGCGACCTTTCGAAGACCAATGAAATGACGCCTGAGAAGCTCTCCGAGACCGTGAACGCGACTGCCGCCCAGTGGACGCTTCGCTTTACGGGCCGCAGGGCTGAAAACCTCAACTGATTCGGGAGAAGAGCATGGCCGGTTGCGGATCGAACTGCAGCGGGGGCTGCTGCAAGGACTTCAGCTCCAAGACGCCTCGTCTGCCGAACCTTCTGAGCGTCGAGGTGACGGGCGGAATTTTCGAAAAGGCCGTCCGCAACATGACGCTTCGCGCCGCGCAGCGCAAGGCGGGCATGATGAGCGACGAGGAGTACGAGGAGGCCAAGAGCAAGCTCGTGCGTTGGCTCGTCAATGCTTTCACGGGCGAAAATCCCCACTATGAGGCCGATTCCGAGTGGCACGGCAACGGCGGTCTTTCCGACTATCTTGCCGAGACGCTCGACTATCACGGGCATTCAAGCCGCCAGGTGGTCACTCATGCGGCAGCGCTCTTTGCCGACGATGCCGACAACCTTGCACGCGAAATCATTGAGCGCGGCGGCCCCGATACGCCCGCCGCCGCTCAGGCGGTGGCGCAGGTGGCCGGCATGTGGGCGCAGGTCTTTACGGGCGTGCCGCCCGAATTTGCCTGAGGTGCCTTATGAATCGCAGTCCGCTTGAAGAACGCGCACCCGACGTCACCCGGGAGATCATGGGACGCCTGTCCCCTGAGGCCATGCGTACGCTGCGCGCTGTTTCCGAGATGCGCAACCGTCCGGCCGAGGAGGTCCTTCGAGAGGAGCTTAAGGGCTACATTGCCGACAAGCTTCCGCTTCCGGACGTCGAGGGCATCATTCACGCAATGGGCGAGCGCTTCTATGCGCTCGGCTATGCATGCGGCACTGCAAGACGCTTTCTGAGAAAGCTGCGCGGCGAATGAGCGAGGAGGCTGTGAAGAATAATCGGCTCGAAACCTGACGGTTCCGAGCCGATTGCGCATTGGAGACGCCTGACCTTTGCAAGGTGCTCAGGCGCCTGCGCCGAGTAGCTTCGCCTTCAGGTCGCCGTCGATCGTGTTTTCGCCGAGCCAGATGGAGAGGACCGCGTTGTAGAGCGCGCGGCCGCCGCCGATGGCTTCGCCGACGGGCTTGCCGTTGAGGTGCACCGTGGTGCCGGCATCAGGCGAGAAATCGAAGTCGATGATGTCGCCCGTCTTCACGTCGCCGATGTTCTTCATGAGCGTGCGCAGGGCTTCAAGTTCGGAGGCGATGGCCTTTTCCTGCTCGGGCTTGAGGTTGGCGCTGATGCCGTCGTTGAGCGAGCTGATGAAGCTCGAGCCGGAGACGTCGCGAAGAAGGCCCAGACGAACGCGCGCGGCGCCGTTCTGAGAGAGAACCTCGGTGTTCTTGTGCGAGACCGACTTCAAATAAAGGCCGGCCGTGTAGACCTTGGAGAAAAACTTCTTGCGAAGGCCTGCGCCGTTGAGCTGAAGCTGCTCGCCAGCGACAGTCGCTTCTGGCGCGTACGTGATGGATTCGACGGTAAGCGGTTCGGCGGCAACGGCCGAGCCGAGCGTCATGACAAGGCCGGCGGCCAGTGCCGTCTTATGAATGCGGAAGGACATGTGGATGGAGCCCGTTGTAAATGATTGACAGCAGGAAATCCTATCACCGCATGCGTCGCGAAAACCGTCGCATAAAGACGACTTTATGAGCCGGCCTTTTGGGCTTCGGCAGTCTTTCTTGTCTCAATTCGCTTCTGGCGCTTTCGGCCGCGCACGACGGAGCTCGTCTGCAGAGCGACGGAGAGGCCGATGAGGCCGATGCCGGCATAGAAGGACATGCCGAGGTCTCGTGCCTCGCCGAAGATGATCATGGCGAGGATGATCGAGTAGATCGGTTCGAGGTTGTAGGAGAGGTTCACCGTAAAGGCCGAGATGTGCTCGAGCGACTGGATCTGCAGGATGTACATGAAGAGCGTGCAGAAGATCGCGAAGATCGGCAGGTAGAGCGTGTCGGGCCAGGTCGGGAAGAAGGGCTCGGGCGGCATGAGCGAGACGTAGATCGGAATCGCGATGCAGGAGAATGCAAAGCCGCCGAGGAGCTGCCAGCTCATGACGGTGACGCTCGAATACTTGGCACGATAGCGCTTGAAGTAGACGGCAAGGAGCGCGGCGGCCGCCGCGCCGATCAGGCCGAGCGCAATGCCGAGGCGGTACTGCGCATCAAAGTGGAATATGAGCGAGATGCCGAAGATCGTCACGAGCGAGAAGAGCACTTCGCGAAGCGAAATGCGCGCCTTGTTCATGAGAGGCTCGATGAGCGCCGTGAAAAAGCCGATGGACGAAAAGGCCACGACGCCGATGCTTACGTTCGAAGCCTTGATCGAGGCGTAAAAGAGCGTCCACTGGACGGCCAGAAGCGCGCCCACACCCATGATTGCAAACTTGTCGCGCGTCGCGACCTTCTCCAGGCGCTTCGTCAGCCATGCCCAGAGCCAGAGGCAGCTGCCGGCAATCACGATGCGCCAGAAGACGATGAGCCCCGGAGAGAGCATCATGAGCTTGCCGAAGACGCCGGTCCAGCCGGCAAGAAGAATCGAGATGTGGAGCTGAAGAAAGGCCTTTTTCACGGCGCACCGCTTGGAAGGGTTGAAATGAAAAAACTGAAGAGGAAGTCAGCTTTATGCGACAGTCTGAATCGGCTAATCCTACCTCAAGAGCACGAAAGTTGCCATTGGTCGGACCATGGCGTTTTCCATGCCCGCTCGAGTGTCAAGTTGTGTAAAGGTCTTTTGGCAAAAGAAATTTAGCTGGCTAATGAACGTTGGCGAACGCTATTCTGAACGCAGGAAGAAAGGGCGGCGCGCCCCGGCGCTGCCCGCATTCATAGTTCGACAACTGATTGAGACAAATCACGCGCAGCAATGATGAGGCACAACGCCATCCAGCCCCAGGCAATCACGCCCGTGACGAAGAAAATCTCGTGCGACCACCCGCGTGCGTCATAAGAGGGCGGCATATGCCAAAGACCGAAAAGCCAGAACAAAACGGTGAGAGCCGTAAATCCACAAACGATTCTGCGCATGATTTGTCTCAATCAGTTGTCGAACTATGAATGCGGGCAGCGCCGGGGCGC
>JAXZEJ010000205.1:0-2620 GCA_037424205.1 bacterium
CCACGTGGTGTGGGAGGACGCCCGTGGAATTAATCCACGGGCTCCTACCCGATTTCGGTCGATTTGATTGATCAGCCGAGGATGCGTCCGAGAATAGCAGCTGTTCCAACGCAGGCGGCAACCGTCGAGGCCAGTCCGTACCTTCTCGAGACAAGAATGGCGACGGCGAGCGCGCAGAGGTGCGCCGGATTGGTCGTAAAGAAGAAGGGCGCTGCAATCGACACCATGACGCAGCCGGGCGCCGCTTCGAGGAGCGCCGCCGTCCTTCCCGAAAAGCGGCGGTTCTTCAGAAAGAGCCAGCCGAGAAGGCGCGTCGAGTAGGTCATTGCCATCATGCCGATGATCGCAATCAGCTCGCCGTTGCTCATGCCGAAGACGAGTTCGCGACCCATGAATTCGGAATTGAAGAGAGCGTCGAACATCATCGAACCTCCTTCGCAGCGGAGGCCGACGATTCGCCTGTCGTGAACCACACGGCGATCAGACCGAGCAGTGAACCGACGCCGACCGAGACTGGTGTCGAGAACTTGAGGCTCACGAGACCGGCAGCAACAAAGCTCACGATCCACGGCGCGCACTTCCTCACGCCCGGCCACATCCCGGACAGGATGGCAATGAAGATCGCCGGGAAGGCCATGGCGAAGCCCCAGGCTTCGAGGTTTCCGAGATCGTTTCCGATCCATGCGCCGACGGCGGCGGAACCCCACCACGAGATCCAGAGCGAAAGCGCCGAGCCGGCGTAGAAGGCGAGCGAGAATGCATCCTCGTTGGTGCGGCCCAGCTTCTTCATCCGGTTGACGTCCTGCATGGCAAGCGCCCAGGCTTCGTCGCACATGAAGAAGAGGACGAAGAGCGATTCTCGTGTCGAGAGCCTTCCCATGTAGAGCGTCAGCGCCGCGGAGAGCATGATGTGGCGCGAGTTGATGAGCCACGTCGTGATCATGATGGTGAGGACCGGCGGAATCGTATTCCAGAGCGCAACGGCGGCAAACTCGGAGCCGCCTGCGTAGTTGGCGGCGCACATGAGGCCTGAAGTGAAGGGCGAGAGCCCGGCGTGCGCGCCGGTTGCGCCCAGAATCAGGGCGATGGGAATGAAGCCCGTCATGACGGGCACAGCCGCCTTGAAGCCCCGAAGGGCCTCAGCGGCGGCTGTGGTCTCAGAAGATTGAGAAGTGTCGGACATGAAAGTCACGTTTAAAGGATCAATGCAATCGTCAGAGGGTGCCGAACCACGTGATGACGACGGCGTTGATGAGGTCGATCAGGAATGCGCCGACCACCGAAACGATCAGCCAGGCGCGCGGAGAGGAGCCGTACTTCTCGCTGATGGCCTGCATGTTGGCAAGACCGTTGGCGGTCGCACCCATGGAGAAGCCGATGCCGCCCACGGAGAGCATCACGGCGTCATAATTGCGGCCGAAGGCGGAGAAGAGAACGGCCCAGGCGAAGATGAGCATCAGAACGGTCTGAGCGGCAAGAATGACCACGAGCGGAAGCGCAAGGTGGACGAGCTCGTGGAGCTTCAGATTGTTGATGGCCATCGTCACGAAGAGAACCAGCGTGATGTCGGCAACGGCGTTGAGGCCCTTGCCTTCGACCTTGTACAGGCCCGAGAAGTCGCCGACGTTGCGGATGATCGTCGCGACGATCATGGCGCCGATGTAGGCGGGAAGGGTGATGTAGTGGCCGAGGAAATTGGAGACTATTGTGCCGAGACCCATGGCGAGCGCCGTGATGGAGACCGCCTTCATGATTTCGTTCGTAAAGTTCGGCTTCTCGGCGGCATGTTCTTCCGTAATGCTCGCATTCATGTCGTCCGGAATGCGAAGCGCGGGTTCGGGCGTCGCCACTTCGGCCGGGGTCTTGACCTTGTAGCGGCGGATGCACCATTCGCCGAACGGGCCGCCGATGAGAAGGGCGGCGACCATGCCGAACGTGGCGGCCGTCACGGCAACGGCCGTGCCGCCCGTGATGCCGTAGGTCTCTTCAAAATAGGGGCCGAAGGCGGCTGCGGTGCCGAGACCGCCCATCATCGAGACGGAACCGGCGAGAATGCCGTAGTGCTTGTCAAAGCCCATCCAGTCGGCAATCGCCATGCCCATGCCGTTCTGAAGGAAGACGAGAACGGTCACGGCTAGGAGGAAGCCCAAGAGGAGCTTGCCGCCGTCCTTCACGACGCGAAGACTGGCCATGAGGCCGATCGTCGTGAAGAAGCCGAGCATCAGAACCGTCTGAAGCGTCGAGTCGATCTGAAGCTTCAGAACGTTGTAGTTCTCAAGAATGGAAACGATGATCGCGAACGACATGCCGCCCACGACCGGGCTCGGAATGGAGTAGCGGGAGAGAACGCCGATCTTGCCTTTGAGCCAGACGCCGAAATAATAGGTGCAAACGGCAAGCGCCACTGCCTGTACTTTGTCGACGGCAATGACGGGAGCCGCGGTAGTAATGTCTGTCATGTATTTATTCTCTTGATGCTGAGGTTTGAGAATGCCTGTCTTGCGGGCAATGCGTTAAAAAGTGTATCAGCGGCATGTTGTTCGAAGCCGACAGCACCCTAAGACATTTGTCTGAGATACATGGATTACCCTCAAGAAAAAGGAACAAACTTCGGGTTTAT
>JAXZEJ010000206.1:0-2904 GCA_037424205.1 bacterium
CGCGTTCGAGCCGACTCCAACCAACTCTCAAGACCGGATGGCGTGGCATAGCTGCGGCCCGCCGCATTGAGAAGCTCGACGATGTGCGAATAGTTCGTGAGACGCTGCTCGCCGCCCTCGACGGGAAGAAGACGCTCGGCGAGCTGCTCCTCGCTCATGAAGGCGGAGACGGCAGCCGCCACGCCGGCACGTCGCCAGCGGACAAGTCCCGTCTCCAGCCGCTCGCGAAGCTCGGAACGCGCATCCTCGTCATCAGCACTCAATCCGGAAAGCGTACAGGCCATCAGGCGGGTTGCCCTGAGGGCCGTGAGCACGCGCTCGTCGCCCGGATCGGCAAAGGCGTGCAGAAGACAGAGCATGTCGTGCGCCTCCTCCGTCCGGAACACGTCCTCGTTGCTCTTCATGACAACGCGAACGCCTTTTCGTGCAAGCGCCTCCCTGACCTCAACAACCTGATCCCGCTTCTGCACAAGAATCGCAATGTCGCGGGCCTCGACGGCACGAAGGGGAATGGTCTTGATTCGCACCGAATCGTCATCCTTCCTTCTCACCTCAATGTCGACAGAGCCGATCACCCTGTCGTCGGGTCCGGCGGCCAGGGCGGCCGTGCCCTCGCGGCCTCTCGCGATGAGGCGCGCAATGTCGTCGGCCACAGTCCGAGCCGTTGCCTCGACGATGGCGTCCTTGTCCGACAAACCGTCTTCCGTGGTCCAGATCTCAAAGGCATCCGCCTCGCGCCAGATCCTGTCCTCATCCAGAAGATAAAGACCCGTGCGTTCCGGCTGGGCATCAACGCTCTTGTACGCCAAGTCCGGCCGCAGAAAAGCGTTCGCGCCGGCGATGGTGAAAAACTTGTTGACCGCCTCGACGAGCTTCGGACAGGATCGGAAGTTTCGCCCGAGCCGGCTGTGCCTGCCGATCAGGCTGCGTGCGCGCATGTAGGTGTCGAGGTCGGCCGAGCGGAAGCGGTAGATGGCCTGCTTCGGGTCTCCCACGAAAAAGAGGGCGCGCTCGCCAAGAGTCTTCCGCTCCCTGGCGGGAATCTGCAGGAAAAGCCTGTTGAAAATCGCAAACTGAACGGGGTCCGTATCCTGAAATTCGTCGATCAGCACGCCCGAATACGTGCGGCGGATCCCGGCAGCAAAGTCGCCCGTCGGATCATCGCGCAGCGTGATCCACATTTCGGCCAAGAGGTCGTCATAGGTCCCGAGGCCCTTTTCACGCTTGAGCGCGCGAAGCTCGACGGGCGCGGTCTCGATGAAGCGCTCAAGCCAGGCATGCTGCAGGGATCCGTCCTTCTCGTTGATGATGCGGGGAGCAAGATCCTCGGGAAGCGCGGCCAGTTCGCCGAGCTTGCCGGCCCAGTCGCCGCTCTTCATGAGCAGACGGCGATCATCAGCCGTCGCACAGGCGTCAAGCTCGCGCCGAAGAAACCCTTCGGTCACCTCCTTGCGAAGCGCCGAGTCATCGTCTGAAAATTCAGTTTCAAAGCTCCCCGACGAGGTGAACACGTGATCCGAGAGCATTTTCTGGCAAAAGCCGTGAATCGTGCTGATGGACGCATCGTCAAAACAAGCGAGCGAATTGCGCAGGCGCCGAATCGCGACTTCGTCCTCGACAAGGCCGCCGCGCCAGATGTCCACCTGCTTCACGACAAGTCCGTCGACGTCCTCCGGTGCATAGATGCCGGTGAGGTAGCCGAGCGTCTCGCCGATATGATCGCGGATGCGGGACGCAAGCTCGGCCGTCGCGGCCTTCGTAAAGGTCACGACCAGAAGTCTGTTGATCGGCATGTCCTTCTCGACGATCAGCCTGAGCACCAGATGCTTGATCGAGAAGGTTTTGCCCGTGCCCGCGGATGCCTCGAGAAGCGTGGGTTCCGTAAGCACGGCGGTCTCCACCGAAAAATCGCCCGCATCGATCGGGGTGACGGGCACGACGACGTCCTCATCCGCGGCGTCATCAGCCGGCCCGCCTTCCAACTCGATCTCGAATTCGGGCTCTCCCGGCACGGCATGCGCCTCGCCGGGCAGCATCTCCGAAACAAACTCGTCTGCGAGAGAGGCATCAGCCTCCGCCATGGCCGCAAGCATGGCTTCGTCTTCATAATCGGAGTTGTTCATGTTGTTCTCCTTGCTCCTCTTCAAGCCATGCCCGCAAGGGCCTCGTCAACCGCATTTTCAAAGGCGTCCACTGCCGATCCGGGATCGTTCGCAAGAAGTCCCTTGAGAACGCCGAACCGCGCGTCGCGCCTGGCCTGCGCCAGTCTTCTGGCCTTTCGGAAATCCCGTCCGCGCCAGAGAATGCGGTCTGCGGACTCGTCCTCATCATCAAAAATCCCGTATGTATCCACGCCCTGGGCGGCGGACTGAGAGGCCGCAAGATAAGGCTTGAGCATGGCTCGCAGAACACGTGCGGCCTCATCGGCCGTCAGGGCCGGAACACCGATCGTCACAAGCTTGTGAGGATTGTCTTCGCTCTTGGGCTCCTTGATGGAGGTGCCCGCAAGCTCCGTCGCCCATACGGCGACAAACGATCCTTCGTCGACGCGGCCCGCCGCGCAGGCCGCCGCGAATTCCGTAAAGGCAAGCGTGACGGGATTGCCGGTCGCCTTGGAGACGGACGCGCGCACAAAGCGCCGGCGTCCCTCAATCTCGTACACCCCGCTCAGTTTCGACGTGACATGCGGGAATCCGGGCCCGAGATCAATGTCAATCTCTTCCGCTGGAAGCAGTGCGCCGACGGCAGCAGCAGCCTTCATCCGCTCAACCGACTCCGCAAAGCCGGCAGCATCGCATGAAATCCAGTCGCGAACACCGTCTGTGCCGAAGCGCGGATTCAGAACGGCTCTCCTGAGCCAGCCCGCCGAGTCGCCCGACTCGACGGCCAGATCGGAAGAGCGTC
>JAXZEJ010000207.1:0-1900 GCA_037424205.1 bacterium
GAGATTATTTACTTGGTGAACATCACCGGAACCATGGCGACGAAGCGCTTGTGGTCGGCGTAGCCGCGCAGATAAGTATCCGTCAGGCAGCCGGCAACAGCGTGCTTGGCGACGTCGGCCGTCTTGAACGTGAAGGCGATCGTCTTGTCGGTTTCCTTGACGCTCACAGGCTTGACCGGGTTAAGCGTGGAAGCCGTGGAGGCCGTCATGCCGAGGCCCCAGTAGAGCGTGTCCTTGTCCCAGGTCTTGAACGGCATGTCGGCGGTCTTGGCCATCGTCATGGTGATCGTGCCGTCCTTGTCGGCAACGCTCACGTCCTTGCGGTCGGCTTCGGCCTTCACGGTGTTGATGGAGGCGAGCAGATCCTTGTAGACCTTGTCGGCCTTGGCGGCGGATGCAACGGTGAAGTCGGCAAGAACCTTGCGGGCTTCGTCGCGCGGCATATCCTTGACCTGAGCGCGAACCTTGGCGAGATCTTCGGCGAAGACCTTTTCAACTTCAGCCTGGACCGGGAGGACGCCGCTCAAGAGACCGCGGTTGAAGTTCACGAGTTCGCCGAGAACGGCGTACGTGAAGTAGCTCTTGTTGAAGTCCAGCGACAGGTATTCCGGATTCATGTTGAAGTGAACCTTGCGGGCCTCTTCGAGAGAAGTCCACTGGTAGCCTTCCGGAATCTTGCCGGCCGTCGGGAACCACGGGATGTAAGGACCGGTTTCCTGATAGCTCGAGCAGCGCCACAGCGTATTCAGATGCGCCTTTTCGCCGAGTTCCATGACCCAGGATTCGCGGGTCTGGGCGCGAGAGATGTCCTCGGCGTTCACGTGGAAGGCATCGGCACGGCCGTCGCCGCGTTCAGCATAGGTCTTCGGGGCGCTCAGGCGCATCAGATGACGGATCTGTTCGACGCCGACCTTGAACTTCGGAGACTGGAGTTCCGGGAAATGCAGCCAGTCGCTGTAGTGAATGCCGGTGAGGTATTCCCAGCCGGTCTGCAGACGGTAGGAGTTGCCCGGGCTCAGACGGCTGGTCTGGTCGGGCTGGTAGGCGCGGGAGAAGTCGAAGTCGCTGTAGTCGCCGGCCTTGGCGGGCTTGTAGCGGCCCATCTTGATGGCGTATTCGATCAGGTCGGGCGAGGCAATCACGTTTTCCTTGTCGTTGAGGTCAACGTCGCGGATGGCGAGATAGTTCGAAATCAGCATGACCTTGTCGTCCGGGATGCGCTTCGCAACGTAGTGGCGGCCCTTTACGACATTAATGATCCAGGCTTCGTCCTTGTCGGCAACCGTGTAGTTGCGTGCGGCACCGAAGTAGCCGTACTTTTCAATCAGTTCGCCGGCGATCTTCACGGCTTCGCGGGCGTTGTGCGCGCGTTCGACAACGGCGCGGCGGAAGAGGAAGCCGATGCCGCCGTCAACAAGCTTGGCATCTTCGTCGGAGAGTTCGTTGCCGTCGAAGGAGCGGCCGCCGCCGTTCGAGCACATGATGAGGCCGGCACCGTTCGTGAAGCCCTGGTCAAAGGACGAGCCCGCCATGTCCTGCATGTTGGACCAATAGGTATCGAGCGTTTCGGGAACGTTCGGGATGACGGCGCGGCCCGGTTCGCCGACGAGCGGATCAGCGCCTTCGGCATGCTTCTGTGCCGGGTAGAAGAATTCCTGATGCAGCACGCGGCCGCCGGCGTCTTCCGTATGGCCAACAATCACGCGGCCGGTCTCGGACACGTTCTTGCCGACGATCAGCGTCGTGCAAGCCAGGGAGCCCATGGAAAGAGAGGCAAGAGCCAGACCGGTCGAAATCGCGAGAAGCGTTTGTTTGAGCTGCATAGAGTTCTCCTTTTGAGACGTCAGCTGAAAAAAATGACCATTGAAGTCTATACGCGACAATCAACAATAGTCAAATA
>JAXZEJ010000208.1:0-3487 GCA_037424205.1 bacterium
GGCCCCTCTCGGGACTTTCACCCGCTAGAACGTGCCCATGCCGAGCACACATGAATCAAGCCCGCCGCAGTTCCGACTGCAGGCGGGCTTTTTGCTGTTCGTTCATCGTCGTCAGTCGTCTGCGGGCGGCTTCATCGAGCAGCAGGACTTCTTGTGTCGGCGGGCCAGATAAGCATCGCCCCAGCGGTACATGGCCGTAAGAATCGGCTTGATGCTCAGTCCTGCCGGCGTGAGCGAATAATCAACCCTGGGAGGAACGACAGGCCAGACGGTCCGCTTGACGAGGCCGTCCGATTCAAGCTCGCGCAGCTGCTGCGTGAGCATCTTGGGCGTGGCGTCGGGAACGGCCCTGCGCAGTTCCGAGTAGCGCATCGTGCCTTCGAGCAGGTTCCAGAGAATGAGCGCCTTCCATTTGCCGCCGATAAGGCTGAGCGTGAGCGCAACGGGACAAAGCGTTTCTTCAGCGGGCGTGTTTTCGATCATGGCGGTATCTTTTTGGGTACTAGATATGAAAATAGTGCGTTCTTGCGAAAAGGAACATGCCAAGGATACACTTTGACGGTCAAATATTCATTCTCATTTGAGAGGCCAGGATCCTAATGGAGACCAAACAGTTCAACGTGACGGGCATGAGTTGCGCGGCTTGTTCCAGCCGAGTGGAAAAGGCCGTGTGCGCACTCAAGGGCGTGAGTGCGGCGGAAGTCAACCTGCTCACGAATTCGCTCAAGGCGACGTTTGACGAGAGCGTCCTCAGCGTTGAGGACATCGAGCGCGCCGTGGGCGATGCGGGTTACGGTGCAAGCGAGAAGGGTTCGAAGCGCAGCACTGTGAAGAATACCGGTATAGCGGCGCCCGAAGCGAATGCCGAAGCGCTGGCTCAGGCCGCGAAGAAGCGCCTCATCTGGTCCTTTGTGCTGCTCGCGCCGCTCATGTGGCTTTCAATGGGCCCCATGATGGGGCTTCCCGTGCCGTCCGGCCTTGCGGGCATGCATGGCGCGCCTGCCATGGCCTTCACGCAGTTCCTGCTGACGCTGCCCATCGTTCTTCTCAACAAGCATTACTTTACGGGCGGCCTTCGTGCGCTGGTGAACCGTGCGCCGAACATGGACAGCCTGATTGCGGTGGGATCCGGCACGGCTCTGATCTTCGGCGTCTATGTGATCTACAGGCTGCTCGGCGCTCAGGCGGCGGGCGACGCCAAGGCGCTGCACCATTTTGCGCACAGCCTCTATTTTGAAGGCGCGGCGACGATCGTCACGCTCATTTCGCTCGGCAAGTTCTTCGAGGCCCGTGCCAAGAAGCGGACGACCGAGGCCGTGACGGCGCTCATGAAGCTGGCGCCTCCGACGGCTCTGGTGGTGAGAAACGGTGCGGAGGTGCGCGTCGGAACGGACGAAGTGGTCACCGGCGACATCGTCGTTGTGAAGACGGGCGAGACGGTGCCGGTTGACGGCGTGATTCTCGAGGGCACGGCGCTTTTGAACGAATCCGCCCTGACGGGTGAAAGCCTTCCTGTGACGAGAGAGCCGGGCGAAACGGTGACGGGCGCAACGCTCCTTGCCGCCGGCGCCTTCAAGATGCGCGCGACGCGCGTGGGCGACGATACGGTGCTCGCAGGCATCATCAGGCTCGTGGAGGAGGCGACGGCTTCAAAGGCGCCGGTTGCCAGGCTTGCCGACAAGGTGAGCGGCATCTTCGTGCCGGTCGTGATGACGATCGCGCTTGTGACGGGCATTGTCTGGTATCTGATCGACGGCGATCTTGAGTTCGCGCTCAATGCGGCCGTCTCCGTTCTAGTGATTTCATGTCCCTGTGCGCTGGGGCTCGCAACGCCCACGGCAGTGATGGTCGGCATGGGGCGCGGCGCCGGGATGGGCGTGCTCTTCAAGAGCGCGGAGGCGCTGGAAATCTTCTCGGGCCTCAGGACCGTCGTCTTTGACAAGACCGGCACGCTCACCGAGGGTCGTCCGATCGTCACCAATGTTGCGTCCGCGGTTACGGGGCTCGAAACGGTTGTGATGCTTGTTGCGGCGGCGCTTGAAAAGCCGTCCGAGCATCCGCTTGCCCAGGCCGTGCTGGCGGAAGCCGAGGCGCGCGGTCTGCCCGTCCAGGAAGTCGACGAATTCGAGCAGATTCCGGGCGGCGGGCTCAAGGCCGTGATGGCCGGCACGCCCGTTGCGGCCGGCAACATGCACCTGATGGAGTCGCTCGGGCTTGAAGTGCCGGATGTGCTCAGGGCCGTGGCGGATGGAGAGGCTTCGCAGGGTGCGACGCCGCTCTACATCGCATCTGCGGGAAGCGTGATGGGCGTCATTGCAGTGGCCGACAAGGTGAGGGCCGAATCCAGGGGTGCCGTCAGGGCGCTGCGCGAGCGCGGCCTCAGGGTCGTGATGCTCACGGGCGACAATCGCCGCACGGCCGAAGCCGTGGGTGCAAGGCTCGGCATTGATCCTGCCGACATCATTTCCGACGTCAGGCCGGCTGATAAGGCTTCGCATGTGAAGAGGCTTCAGGCGGACGGTCCCTGCGCCATGGTGGGCGACGGCGTCAACGATGCGCCTGCGCTCGCTCAGGCCGACGCAGGCGTCGCGGTGGGCGGGGGCACGGATGCCGCGCGTGCGAGCGCCGACGTTGTTCTCATGCGCGATTCGCCCGACGGCGTCGTGGGCGCGGTGGATCTTTCCCGCGCCGTGATGCGAAACATCAGACAGAATCTTTTCTGGGCGTTCGCCTACAATGTGATCGGCATTCCGATCGCGGCCGGCGTCCTCTATCCGATGTTCGGCCTTCTCCTCAATCCGATGATTGCGGCGGCGGCCATGAGCATGAGTTCGGTGAGCGTCGTCACGAACGCGCTTCGCCTGAGGTTTTTCAAGGCGCCCGTCCCGGGTCCCGATGATGGGGAGGACGGCGCATCCACTACAGGGAGTTCCATGATGGAAAAGGTGATTCACATTGAAGGCATGCACTGCGGCCACTGCACGGCTGCTGTCGAAAAGGCGCTGCGCGCGCTTCCCGGCGTCGAGTCCGCCGTGGCCGATCTCGAAAAGAACGAAGCCCGCGTCAAGGTCGCAGCAGGCGTCTCAGACGTGATGCTCTCGGCCGTCGTGGCCGGCGCAGGCTTCAAGGTGACCGGCATCGACACGCTCTAAGCCTGATCGAGTCGAATCCATGATTCGGACCGCCTTTCTCATGAGGATTGGCGGTCTTTTTTATGTGCCGAAAACGAGTGCGGCCGAATTCAAGTCGCACGACGGCCGATTGTGGCGGCGTTGGGCGAACGGGACGAAGGAAAGGTGCGACAATCATGGAATCCCGATGTACTTCATAAGAAAGGATCCGCCATGCGCATCATCGAGTGGCTTCGCGCCTCCATTGTCCGACAGTACTTTGTCGTTTTCGCCGTGATCGGCCTGCTTGCCGTTCTCGCGGCGGCGCCGGCATTGATCCTTACCGAGCAGTCGACGGGCTCGGGCGGCGCCATCAA
>JAXZEJ010000209.1:0-10326 GCA_037424205.1 bacterium
ATCTCTGAACAACGGCGACACGCCGCTCACCTGGGCGCTTCGCAGCGAATCCTGGGACGTGGCCGCCGTGCTTCTCGACGCCCCCGGCATCAACGTCAACCTTGAGAACCGCCTCGGCGAGACGCCGCTCATGCTGGCCGTCATCAAGAACCGCAGCGAAGAGGTCGAAAAGCTCATCAAGCTCGGCGCATCCGTTAACAAGGCCAAAGGCTGGACTCCGCTTCACTATGCCGCGACCGAAGGCCACATTGATCTGATGAAGCGCCTCATCGAGCTTGGCGCCGACGTCAACGCCCAAACCAAGGCCGGCGTCACGGCGCTCGACATGGCCGCCCGCAAGCCGAGCCGCGAAGCCGTCATGATTCTGCTTCGCGCCGGCGCCTATCGCGACTACTGCACGGACCGGGGCATGTCGCCCTCAGACTTCGCACGCAAGGCCGGCGACGAAGAGCTTGCCAAGTACCTTGCCGTCGGCACCTGCGCCGTCAAGGGGCCCGCCAACCCCGGCCTCTACCGCTAGGCGCACCGCTCATCGCCGCGGAATGAAGAAGCGCTCTTCGTTCCGCTCTCAGACTTCGGGCCGCGCCGCTACGGCCCGCCCATCAGACATATCGAGGATTTCTTCGTGTCCCACACGCCGCTTCCGCTCACCGCACTTGAACTTCTCGCCCCTGCGCGCGACGCCGACACCGGCATCGCGGCAATCGACCACGGCGCCGACGCCGTCTACATCGGCGGCCCCGCCTTCGGCGCCCGCCAGTCCGCAGGCAACACGCTCGACGACATTGCAAGACTCGCCGACTATGCCCACCGCTACCATGCGCGCGTCTTCATGGCGCTCAACACGCTCTTTACGAACGACGAGCTTCCCCGTGCCCGCTCGCTCGCCTTCGATGCCGCCAAGGCGGGCGTCGACGTGCTGATCGTGCAGGACATGGGCCTCATGGCGGGCCCCATGCCCGACATCGAGCTCCATGCCTCCACCCAGTGCGACATCCGCACGCCGGAAAAGGCCGCGTTCCTTGAAAAGGCAGGCTTCTCCCAGATGGTGCTTGCGCGCGAACTGTCGCTGGCCGAAATCGCCGCCTGCCGCGCCGCGCTCAACACGGCCCGCATCGAATACTTCATCCACGGCGCGCTCTGCGTGAGCTATTCCGGCCAGTGCTACATGAGCGAGGCGCTGACGGGCCGCAGCGCCAACCGCGGCGCATGCGCCCAGCTCTGCCGACTGCCCTATGACGTCTACACCGAAGCGGGCGACATGATCGCCAGGCGCAGCCACGTGCTCTCCCTTCGCGACAACAACCAGACCAACAACCTTGAAGCCCTCATCGATGCGGGCGTCTCATCCTTCAAGATCGAAGGCCGCCTCAAGGACATCGTCTACGTCAAGAACATCACGGCCTGGTACCGCAGAAAGCTCGACGAAATCATCGCCCGCCGCCCGGAACTCTCCCGCACGTCCGACGGCATTTCGACCTTCACCTTCACGCCGGATCCCGAAAAGAGCTTCCAGCGCGGACGCACCGACTACTTCATCCACGGCCGCCAGTTCGACAAGCCCTACGAGCTCGCTCAGCTCGAGAGCCCCAAGAACACGGGCAGTCCATCGGCCGATGCGAACGCATCGAGCCCGGCGAAATCCTCGTTCGTCCCCTGAAGGGCGCAGCGCTTGCCAACGGCGACGGACTCACCTACATGGGCGAGGACGAGGAGGTTCACGGTCTTGCCGTCAACCGCGCCGATCCCGACAGGAACGGCCTCGTGAAGCTCACGCTTCGCAACAGGCGAGAGATCCCGGCCGGCCTGCTGCGCGGCATGACGCTCATGCGCAACCTCGACCGCTCCTTCGTGCGCGGACTCTCGGGCGACTCCGCCCAGCGCAGGATTCCGATCGTGATGACCTTCCTCGTCGAGGACGATGCGCTCACGCTCATCGTGACTGACGGCCAGGATTGCGCCGAATCGCACGTAGCCATGGATCTCGAAGCGCCGTCGAACCCCGAGCGCAATCGCGAAACGCTCCTCAAGAACCTCGGCAGGCTCGGCGACACCTGGTACGAAGCCACCGACATCTTCGTGCCCGAAGAACTCGACGTCTTCGTGCCGGCCTCGGTCGTCAACCAGATCCGCCGCGATGCCATCGATGCTCTTACCAGGATGCGCGAGGAAGCCCGCGTGCGCCCCGGCCGCGCCCCCGTCGACGAGGAGGCTCAATACCCCGACCGCATTCTCGACTTCAAGGCCAACGTCGCCAACGACTCGGCGCGCGCCTTCTACGAGCAGCACGGCGCCCGCGTGACCGCGCCCGCCTTCGAGATTCGTCCCGTTGAAAACGCCGACGTGATGACCTGCCGCCACTGCATTCGAGCCGCGCTCAGCCGCTGTCCGAAGATGCTCAAGGCCTTCCCCGAACTGCTCGAGAAGACCCCGCGCGAAGCCTTCAGGCCGGAGAACCTCATTCTCGTCAATTCCTCAGGCGAACGCTTCGAAGCCGTCTTCCACTGCAAGGGCGATCCCTGCTTCATGACGATTTCCCACGCCGGGAAAACGAAACCGTCGCAGAGCCCGAGGTAAAATACCCGCTGACCCAATCCACCCGACGCCTCAAAGCCGATGCTCAACGACGAAGAACCTTTCGAACTCCTGATGCCCTCAACCGCCATGAAGCCCGTGCTTTCGGACCTTCGTGCGGCGCTCGTGCGCCTTGGAGACGTGAAGACGAAGTCCGCGCCACGCATTTGGGACAACATCGACTTTGAGGGCACGGCCTCGAACATGGCCCGCTTCGTGCTGTGGACCGAAGGCTGGGATCTCGGCATCATTCCGCCCGACGACATGAATGCCGTCAACGACCTCAGGCACCGGCTGTCGGTCGACCTGGAAATCATGTCGCCCGACGACCTCAAGGATCGCTTCATCAAGATCGTCAACGGCGCTCCCATTACGCACATCTACCGCCGCGTCTACGATGCGCCGACCGTGAGCCGGCTCATGAAGGACAGCATGGCGCTGGGCTGGTCCGGCTTCGACGTTCTCTCGCTCTCGCCCGCCGAACAGGAAACGCTGCGCCGCCAGCGCATGTTCGCCGACAGCTTCCGAGACGAATTCGACTGGACGCGCCTGCGCGCCCTTGAACTCTCCCGCGCCTCCGCGCTTCTTGAGGCCGCCATCTACCTCGAAATGGTTCAGCCGTCCGACATCGAAACCTTCCGACGCCGCATCGCCGGCGAAGCCATCGCGCGCTTTGCCAGCTGGACCGCCTTCGCACGAGCTCTGCTTTGCGCCCGCACCTTCTGCGCCCTTAGTGACGGCGTGCTCTACACGCGCAGCCGCATTGCCGAAGACGAAGCCAAGCTCACCGCGCTTCTCTCGGGCCCTTGGCAGGCCGCCTGGCCGCGCGTCGCACCGTAAGACCGGCAGCGCCTTCCCTTCCTTCTCTGAAATCCAAAGGCGGCAGCTACTCACAATCGCCCAAAACATTTCGCTCATGCGCACCCGAATTTGCGCAAATAATTGCGAAATACTCTCTCCCGCAAGGCATTAATTCCTCATCGAAGCGTCACAATGATAAAAACGCCGGTATCCAAAGATGCCCGCAAGCCCAAGTCAATGCCAATACGGGAGAGCAACATGACGATGAACCGCCGCAATTTTCTGGGAGCCGCCACGCTGAGCGCCGGCTCTCTCATGATCGGCTCCGCACAGGCTGCGGAAGCCTCCTCCTCTGCGCCCAAGCCTGCTGCGCCTACGGCCCGGAAGCCGATGGCGCTGTGCTTCAACGAGAATCCGCTCGGGCTCTCGCCCGCCGCAAGCAAGGCGGCCGCCGAAGCCTTGACCGACGCCAACCGCTACCCGTTTGCTGCGGCTGAAAAGCTTCGCAAGGCCTGCGCCGACTTCATGGGCGGCAAGCCCGAAAACATCATGCTGAGCCACGGCTCCGCCGAATCGATTCGCGCAAGCATTGAAGCCCATATTCAGCCCGGCGTCTCTCTGGTCTGTCCGGAACTCACCTACAGCGACGGCGCCGACACGGCCCGCAAGAACAACGTCAAGGTCGTGACCGTCCCGATGGGCGCCAAGTGGTCCGTCGACCTCGAAGCCATGAAGAAGACCGTTGCCGGCATCGGCGGCCCGGTCATCGTCTACTTCGTCAACCCGAACAATCCAACGTCGACCATCGTTGACTCAAAGGCTCTGCACGATTGGATCCGCTCCCGACCTGCCGGCGTCTTCTTCGTCGTCGACGAAGCCTATGCCGAATATGTCCGCGATCCGTCCTTCGTCTCCTGCAAGAAGCTTGTTGACGATGGCTTCGACAACCTCTGCGTGCTGAAGACCTTCTCCAAAATCTTCGCCATGGCCGGCATGCGAGTCGGCTTCACCTACGCCGTGCCCGAAGTCGTCAGGAAGGTTCGCGCCCATGTCGCGTACGACATCATGATCAACAACAGCGCCATTGCTGCCGCTCTTGCCGAACTCGACGACAAGAACTTCATTCCGGACTCCCGCAAGCTCAATGAAGAGGCCCGCAAAATCACCTGCGACGCGCTCGACGAGCTCGGCATCGAATACCTGGACAGCCAGACGAACTTCATCTTCATGAACCTCAAGGCTCCGCTCAAGCCTTTCCAGGATCGGATGAAGGCCGAATTCATCCTCGTCGGCCGCCCGTTCCCGCCCGCCGTCGAATGGTGCCGCGTCTCGCTTTCCACGCCGGACGACATGAAGTACTTCGTTCAGAAGCTCAAGGAATTCCGCCGGAAAGGCTGGCTCTGATCCCATCGTCTGAATCATGAATAATCCCGCCTCCGTTCCATCACGGCCGCGGGATTATTTGTTTTCTCCGGTCAGGCCTTGAGAAAGTCCTCTCCCGCCTTGGTGAGAGGAATGCCGGCCGCGCGGATGCTCCCTGCGATCTCGGCGATGCACTGCCGGATTTCGGGCCAGAGACTCTCGGACGTCACCGGCCAGAAGACGTAGAAGGGAATCGTGAGCGGATTCTCGAGAGGCACGGCCGCGCAGTCGTCCGAAACGCTCATGGCCGCCAGCTCGTCCGTAATGTGCACGCCGATCCCGCGCTTGACGAATCGGAGCGCCACCTGCGTCGAGGAAAGCTCAGCCACGATCCTGTCGGGCGCAAGCGGCGGATGCAGGGCGCGAATGTATTCGCGCTCAAGCTTGTCCGCCGAAAGCAGAATGAAGTCCTCGTTCTCGTAGTCCCGGATTCCAACCCTCTCCATGCGGCTCAGCGGATTGGTCTTGGGCACCACCAGCCTGAAGGGCAGATGCGCGATCGCCACCTTCTGCAGATCGTCATGGCTGCTGAGGAGCGTCCCGAACCCCACGTCGAAGGGATGGGAAAACTTCGAGTAGTAGATGTCCCGGCTCTGGTGCACGTCCATCGTAATGCGGAGCGTCTCCTCGTGCGCCTTCAGAATCTTCGCACCGCCGGAATGATCACGTTGCTGCAGTGGCGTGCAAGCACCGCAATGCGCAGCTGCTTCTTGGTCGACGCCCTCTGCTTGGGAAAGTCCTCGAGCATGTGCCAGGCACGCATCGATTCCTTCGCCACGCGGTAGAACGCCTTGCCGTCCTCCGTGATCGTCAGATTCTTGGTCGAGCGGTCAAAGAGCCGGCATCCGAGCCGGTCCTCGAGCTGGCTCACCGCTCTGCTCGCCGCCGGCGCGCTCATCGCATTCTGATTCGCCGCCGAGAGAAGCGACCCCGTCTCCACCACCGCACAAAAAAGCTTGATCGACTTCGCCTTCAGTTCCATTTTCGCTCCGTTTTCAGGCCTGTACTTACTTTCACTTTATGCAATCTACAATGCAATATTTGCATTTTACAAAATAAAAGAGCAGGAGCAAAATACATCCCAACACAGCAGGCACGGCCTGAGACACCCAGCCTGCAACTCTCCGAAACACAAGCAGCACGGCCGATTCAGACATTCCCCCTGATCGGCCGTTTTGCTTTTTTCGGAATGCACATCCCCCAAACCCATATCCATAAGACAGAGACAAAATGGCCACTTACGACCCCAAATCCCGCGTTGCCGAAGAGTTCATCAACGATCAGGAGATTCGCGACACGCTCGCCTATGCCGAAGAGCACAAGTCGGACGTTCCGCTCCTCATGAGCCTCCTCGAAAAGGCCTCTCAGTTCAAGGGCCTCACCCACCGCGAAGCCGCCGTGCTGCTTGCCTGCGACGTCAAGGAAGTCAACGACAAGATTTTTGAGACCGCCATCAAGGTGAAGGAGCACATCTACGGCAGCCGCATCGTGCTCTTTGCCCCGCTCTATCTTTCCAACTACTGCGTCAACACCTGCACCTACTGCCCGTACCACGCCAAGAACAAGACGATCGTACGCAAGAAGCTCACGCAGGAAGAAATCCGCAACGAAGTCATCGCTCTTCAGGACCTCGGCCACAAGCGCCTGCTCCTCGAAGCCGGCGAGCATCCCAAGCACAATCCGATCGAATACATCCTCGAGTCCATCAAGACCATCTACTCGATCAAGCACAAGAACGGCGAAATCCGCCGTCTGAACGTCAACATCGCCGCCACGACGGTTGAAAACTACCGCAAGCTTCACGAAGCTCAGATCGGCACCTATCAGCTCTTCCAGGAAACGTACAACCGCAAGGCCTATGAAGAGCTTCATCCGAAGGGACCGAAGTCCGACTACGCCTACCACACCGAAGCGCACGACCGCGCCATGGAAGGCGGCATCGACGACGTCGGCCTCGGCGTTCTTTTCGGCCTGGACCTGTGCCGCTACGACTTCGTCGGCCTTCTCATGCATGCCGAACATCTTGAAGCCGTCTGGGGCGTCGGTCCGCACACGATTTCCGTCCCGCGCATCTGCCCGGCCGACGACATCGATCCGGCCACGTTCGAAAATGCCGTTCCGGACGATCTCTTCCTCAAGATCGTCGCACTCATCCGCATGGCCGTTCCGTACACCGGCATGATCATGTCCACCCGCGAAGGCAAGCGCATCCGCACCGAAGCCCTCAAGCTCGGCATCTCCCAGATTTCCGGCGGCTCCCGCACGTCCGTCGGCGGCTACGCCATCCGCTCCGTTCAGGAAATGGAGGAAAAGACCGAACAGTTCGAAACGAACGACCGCCGCACGCTCGACGAAATCGTTCACTGGCTGCTCGACAACCACTACCTCCCGTCCTTCTGCACGGCCTGCTACCGCGCCGGCCGCACGGGCGACCGCTTCATGGAATGGGCCAAGGACGGCAGCATCGCCACGTACTGCCAAGCCAACGCCATCATGACGATGAAGGAATATCTCTGCGACTACGCCTCGAAGGAAACCCGCGAGGCCGGCGAACGCGTCATCGCCAACGAGCTGCCGAAGATCCCGCACGAAAAGATCCGCATCGCCAGCGAAAAGCGACTGATCCGCATCGCCGACGGCGAACGAGATTTCCGCTTCTAAGGCGTTCCCAACCCGTCAGCGTTTGACTCAAGCACCATCAGAAAGCCCGCCGCACGATTCATTC
The DNA here is from genome assembly GCA_037424205.1 of bacterium. Taxonomy (GTDB): domain Bacteria; phylum Pseudomonadota; class Gammaproteobacteria; order Burkholderiales; family Burkholderiaceae_F; genus Sutterella. The sequence continues at coordinate 7,523 of JAXZEJ010000209.1, forward strand.
GTGCGGCGGGTTTTTCCGTTTTTGCAAAGAAAAAGGCGCCCGGCTGACATGCTCATTCAGCCGGGCGCCCAACCGGAACGTCCGAGGTCGCATTCCGATTGATTAGTGGCGGTAGTTCACCTTCTTGCAGATTTCTTCAACAATCGGTTCCTTGATGCGATTGAATTCCGCCTTGTTCTTTTCAAAGAGATTGCCGCCGTGAGCGTCGATCGAAACGATCAGCGGGCCGAATTCCTTGACGCGCATGACCCACATGGATTCGGGCTGACCGAGTTCGGGCCAGTGGCGTTCCTCGACCTCCTCAACGCATTCCGCGGCGAGAACGGCGCAGCCGCCCGGGAAGACGCAGTGAACGGCCTTGCTTTCCTGACAGCCGGCAGCGGTTTCGGGTCCCATGCCGCCCTTGCCGACGACGATCTTGACGCCCGTCTTCTTCAGGAATTCACGCTCGTACTTTTCCATGCGCATGGAGGTCGTCGGCCCGATCGAGACGACGCGGAAGCCGGAGCGGTTCTTCTCATCCGGAACCATGATCGGACCGGCATGGAAGATGGCCTTGCCGGCGAGATCGTACGGCAGCGGCATGCCTTCCTCAACGTGGCGGAAGTGAACCATGTCGCGGCTCGTGATGAGGGCGCCGGAGAGGTAGAACACGTCGCCGATCTTCAGGGATTCGATGTCGGCGTCGGAGACCGGCGTCGTCAGAACTTTCTTCGTCATTTTGTCTTCTCCCAAATCAGAGCTTCATGCCCTTGTGGCTGATCATTTCATAGCTCATGTCCGCATTGATGCGGATCGTAGCGCGGCGATGGCCCCAGCAGCCCGTCGAAACGCCGACGGCCAGACAGGACGGATGGCGGGCAGCCTGCTCGACATTGACGCCCATCACGGACTTCGTGCCCGTGAGGCCGCCCGGCCCGATGTTGATCTTGTTGAGGCCTTCCTCGATCATCTTTTCGAAATCGGCGCCGATTTCATTGCCGTTCTTGGAGCCGACGGGACGCATCAGGGCCTTCTTGGAAAGCTCGGCGGCGACTTCGACGCTGCCGGCAATGCCCACACCCACGAGAAGCGGCGGGCAGGCGTTGATGCCGCGCTCGACGATGACATCAAAGATGAACTTGACAATGCCCATGTAGCCTTCGGCAGGCATCAGCACCTTTGCGGCGCCCGGCAGCGAGCAGCCGCCGCCGGCCATGTAGCCGTGAATCAGGCAGGTGTCGGAATCGGGAATGATTTCCCAGTCGATCCAGGGCACGCGCACGCCGGTGTTGTTGCCGGTGTTGCGTTCGTCAAAGATCTGAACGGCATTCTGGCGAAGCGGAGCCTCAACCGTAGCACGACGAACGGCCTCGTCAAGGCAGGCGCGCATTTCAGAAAGAAGCGGGAAGTTGGCGCCGACTTCAATGAAGTACTGAATGACGCCCGTGTCCTGGCAAAGAGGCACGTTGAGACGCTTGGCCGCAGCCAGATCGTCGAACATCGCATCGTAGACAATGCGCGAAATATCGGAGGTCTGTTCCTTGCGCAGCTCGCACAGACGTTCGGCAACGTCGTCCGGGAGAATCTTGCCCAGCACGGACGTAAAGCGCGTCATGAGTTCGGTGAAGCGCTCGACCTTTTCCTGTTGATTCATCTTGGTCTCCTTTAGAGTCTTTTTCGCGACATTCCGTGCCGGGGCCGGCAGCTCGGAAAACGCGGTTTCATTCGCCGCTTCAGCATGCTGTCCGATCCGAGTGGGAAAGGTGAGCAGAATTTTCTCTACACCTCGCGACGCATAGAATATTGTCTAACATCAACACTCGCGCGTCGCCTTAACACTTGATTTCCACTACAGAACAGCACTCAAGCAACAAATCGGATTGTAGAAGTTTTTATATCCAAATGTCAACACAACGCTAGAAATTTTTATGCAAATAATTTTTTATTCCTCCTTGAACGACAAAACCTCGGCAAACGCGTGGTCAGCCGAGGTTCTGTCCGGTGTTTTTTAACCGCGCCCGAGGCACGGATCCCGTCCTCAGAAGTTGTTGCCCTCGGCAGCCTCAATCGAAGGCTTGCCGAGCTTCTTTTCGAAGAACGTCACGACGCGGTCAATGACGGGCTTCTGGTACCAGGGAAGATCGCCGTGACCGGCCCCGTCGACAAGCACGTATTCGGCATCGACCTTGACCGACTTGAGCGCCTCATAAAGGCGTGCGCTCTGAAGCGGGCTCACAAGCCGGTCGCCCGAGCCGTGCATGATGAGAAACGGCGGCTCGCCGCCGTCAACATGGCCGAGCGAGCCGGCCTTAAGAGTTCCTTGCTCCTCAATTTCTTGAAGAAAATTTACCAATATCGGTTCAACGGCGAGCATCGGCAAGCTCGCGCAGCCGCTTGAGCGTCATTTCGTACTGCACGTATTCGGGCGTGTCCGGATTCATCCCGCTCATAAGCGTTGCGAGACTGTCAGCCGCCGTTCGCCAATCCTCGTTGGCGGATGCAATGACCGCAAGAATTTCAACGGCCTTCATGTCGCCGGGGCGTCCTTCGACGGCGGCCTCGGCAAGAGGCTGAGCCTCCCGGCTGCTGTCGGTTCCGCCGATCGTCAGGAGCGTTGCGGCAAGCTCGAGCATCACTTCGGGATCGGCCTTCACCTTCGCATTGGCGGCACGGCCCTTTCGATAGGCCTCAGCCGCCTTCGGATAGTTCTCCTCGTCAACGTATCGACGGGCAAGAAGCACCCAGGCGCGGCCGTCATTCGGGCTGGACTCAAGATAGCGTTCGATCGAAGGCGTGTCCGCGCGGCCTTCGAAGACCGCCTG
>JAXZEJ010000210.1:0-1198 GCA_037424205.1 bacterium
CTCCGCCGCCAACGTCGTCCTTTACGGTTCTGTTGACGAAGGCCTCATGTATTCCCACGACAAGGTTAAGGTGAACGGCGCTTCCGAAACGTCCCATTCCTTCACGCTTGACAGCGGCATCTCCACGGCCTCCAAGTTCGGCCTCAAGGGCTCTGAAGAACTCGGCAACGGCTTGACGGTGAGCTTCAAGCTTGAAAACGGCTTCGCTGCCGACAGCGGCTCCCTCAGTGACTCTGACCGTCTCTTCAACCGCCAGGCTTCCGTGACGGTTTCCGGCGACTTCGGCGCCCTCTCCTTCGGCCGCATGGGCGGCGTCGGCTCTTCCGCCGGCGACTACGACCTCGTCTACGGCATCGGCGACGCCTACGACGGCGGCGACATCGCCTTCGGTCTTGCTGCTTCCGACCGCTACGACAACATGGTCACGTACCAGACCCCGACGTTTGCCGGTCTGCAGGCCACGTTCCAGTACTCCTTCAACGAAGACTCCACGAACAAGACCCGCGAGAACTCCTCCGGCGTCGACCGCTATGCCGCTGCCGCTCTGACCGGCGAATTCGGCGCCCTCCAGACGGTTGTGGCCTACGAATTCCAGAACTACCAGTCCGTCGGCGACGATGCCCGTGAAAAGGACGGCCATACGGTCTATCTCGGCGCCAACTACGACTTCGAAGTCGTTCGCGTCTTCGCCATGGGCGAATACTTCAAGGGCCTCTCCGACGTTCCCTTTGCCTCTGGCGAAAAAGCCTTTGACAAGTACTTCGGCGGCGTCGACGGCGACGGCGTGAAGGGCTACGGCCTCCACCTCGGCACGATCGCTCCAGTTGCCGGCGGCGACTTCACGGCCGGCGTTTACTACACCGACACGACCGCCGAGCTTGCTTCGGGCGACGTCGACGGCAAGTACTACGGCGTCAACTTCAAGTACGAATACCCGCTCTCCAAGCGCACCTCCGTCTACGCCGGCACGGGCTACACCAAGTCTGAACACGAAACGGCCGCCGTCAGCTACAAGGCTGACAACTATGCCGGCTACTTCGGTCTGACCCACAACTTCTGATCTGTCTGACTTAAAACAGCCAAATCACCCGACGGCCCGATCCTTCGGGCCTGACGCCAAGCCGAACGGTTTCCCAAAATCGTTCGGCTTTTTCATGTGTGCTCGGCATGGGCACGTTCTAGCGGGTGAAAGTCCCGA
>JAXZEJ010000211.1:0-2990 GCA_037424205.1 bacterium
ATCCAAATCGCTAGCCCGGAGGCTCATCTCGGCGAGCATCGCAGGCACGTCGTTTGATACGGCAGCGCCTGCAGGGAAGCGGGCACACACCTGACGATACTTGGCGCCCAAATCGTTGGCCACGGAACTGATTTGAGCGCCGGTAGGAACCGGCGCACTCAACTCGTGCATGATCGTGCTCATACCATTGGACAAGGCCATATCGGCAATGGTGCGAATCACGCCGGCATCGTAAATGCCGTAATGCTGAGCCACTTCCTTGAACATGGTCTTGCTTGCAGCGGTATAGCCCGGAGCGTTGAGTTCCATGCTCACGCGGTCAGGGAAGGCATCGATGCCGGCGAGCGTCGCCTGAAGCGACTTGAGGCCGTCAAGCATCCTGCCTTCGACCAGCGCGCGGCAATGCTCGGGATCGACGGGCAGGCCGGCATTGGTCTGCGCCGCCACATAATCTCGAACGGCTGTCCGGGCTTCCCGAGCGAGCGGCTTCGTGTTGAGCGTATCAAGGTCGATGCGGCTCAGATCATTGGCCCTGGAAGCTTCGGCAAAGAAGGCGTGGAAGCCGTCGGTTGCAGGCTCAAGTGCGCGATCGGAGCTGCGAACCAGAAGGCCGAGGACGGTTTCGCCCATCCGCCTGTTGCTTTCCGCAAGCACGCTCTGCACACCGTCTGGCGCATCGGGCGCGGCTGAGGGCAGATGCAGGCCGCGGGCTTCGTAAAAGCCGCGCACGGCATCTGAAATCTGATCGAGCGGGCGTTCCTTCTGAAAATTCTCTTCAATGAAGCTTGTCTGCGCATTGCTGGCCTCAATGCTGCGCCTTCTTTTCTCTTCTTCTGTTTCGTTTTCTTCTTCCTTTATGGGATTAAAGGCGTCGGCGCCGAGAGCGGCGCGCTGTTCGTCGGACAGCATGTGCAGAAGCGTCTGACTCTGCGTTTCAAGCAGGCGATAAACAGACAGGCCTTCGGAGAGACAGGAGAGTGCATGGTGACCGCGAAGGCTGCCGTCCTGAATGGCATTGTTTACGGAGCAGACGTCGCAGGCAAGCTGTCCGAACTTGGCAAGCGCACGGCTCGCGAGCTAGGGACGCATGCTGTCGGACACGCCGCGGCGGGCAATAAGCAGGCGCATGGAACCGTTGAGCACGCGAATGGCGTCGTCCGAACCGTAGTCGCCGCGAATGCTGTGAGCTGCCGAGTTCATGGCGGCAGCCTGCTGACCGACCTTTGTCATGAAGTCCGCGTCAATCGGCGTCCCGTCGTTGACGAGCGCCTCAAGAACCGCGTCGCCCGCGATCATCGTATTGATGTAGCGAGGCATCGTCTTGGACGTCAGAGGCGGATCAAGATCGATCGGCGGGTTTTCGGCCATCAACTGCAGCTCGTGCAGGATCGCTCCCCTAGCCTCGAGGAAATGTCCGACAGCAGTTTCCATGGCCGCCCGCACCTGTTCGCGCGTGGGCATGACGTCGGCGCCGGGATTGGCGGCAAGCAGATTATGAGCTTCGGCAATGACTTCGGGATTATGGCCGACGGCGGTGGCGAAGGATTCGGGAAGCCCCTGCGCCGTCACCATGGGAGCGGCAATCGAAACGGCGTCGCGGTTGATGAAGAATTCGCTCACGGCGCCGGCGCGCTCAACAGGCGTCGCGAGCGAGGGAGCACTGAAGAGTCCCTGGCGCAGGACCGTGAGATTCTCTGCGCCAACGATCGGAAGCGCCTCGCGCAGCGTAGCCATCGTGTCGGCGGGCTTGCCGGAAGCCAGCAGCGAGTCTATGGCGGCGTGCTGAATGTTGCGGCAGACGGCGATGTCGTCCGCGCAGGCATCCTGCCAGGCACCTTCAAGCGCTTCGAGCGAGAAATTGTCGAGTCCGCCTTCGAGCAGGCGAGCGGCCTCATTGGCAAGGAAGGCCTGCTTCGGGCCGTGAACCGCGGTCAGAATCCGGTCGACAACGGCGGTCTTGTCGCCAAAGTCGGGGATGTGGGTCAAAGCCGGAATATTCTTCGGGATGACTTCGCCCGAAAGATATTCGCGCACCGCAACGGCCTGCTCCTGCGGCGTGTCGACGGGAATGCCGCGGGCGGCGACGAACTGGCCGAAGCTCGTGCCGTGGCCGGCCGGCAGCTTGCCGGCTTCGGCAAGATCCTTGCCTATGTGAACCGCCTGCGCGACGTCAAGCGCAAGCTTGATTTCGCTTACCGTCGAACTCGTCAGCGGCCGGCCATTCTCTATGAGCGCATCCAGCGGCGCCCGCACTTCCGCAAGCAGCGCCGCATATGACGGATCCAACTGCAATGATTGTATGAAAGCATTGACCGCTGCTCTGTTCTCCTCACGATGCGCAGACCGTGACAACTTGCTCAGGCCGTGCAGGTCCGAGCCTACGGCAAGATCTCCCTCCTCATTGACATGAAACTGCTGCGCTTCCTGAAGCGCCTGAGCTTGGGCAAAAAGATTGTTGAGTTCAACAGGCATAGCGTTACCTCATATTTCAAACTCGAAGCATGGTCATTTCAACGGGAATGTCGTAGGCTTCGGAATCGGCCGCGGCCGGGGCCGCCGGCTCGATCGCCGACTGCTCCTGCGCCACAAGACGCTCCTTCTCGGCGCTCATGCGCGCGAGCGTGCCCCGCCATTCGCCGGCTTGAGTGACAATGCCGTCGATCGCCTTGACAAAGTCTTCCGGCGTCATGCCGAAGACCGGAACCTGGTAGTTGAGACCAACCATGCTTCCCGACAAATCGAGGCTGAGCGCGCCGCCGCGGGAGCCCAGCAGGAGGAAGTTGGCGGCCATGAGCTCCTTGACGACCTCGCCGTCGCGCCAGCCCGAGAGGCGGCCGACCTCGGCGTAGACCACGAAGGCATGCCGGGACTCGGTCCACTGAATGAGAAGACCGTGCCCGTCGATGACGAAGTGCGCGGCACCCGTCGGGGAAAGCTGAATTTCAATGCCGAGTTCGCGGCCGAGGGCGTCGATGAAGGAGGAATACAGA
>JAXZEJ010000212.1:0-2826 GCA_037424205.1 bacterium
CTTCCGATCTCGCCTTTTCAAGCGTCCAGGGCTCGCAGCGCTCGAGAAGGAGGCGCCAGCCGGTCTTGTACTCAACGCCCTTCCACGTGAAGGCGCCGTCAAGAGCCGGATCAAGCTTGTCGTCCCACGGATAGGCGATGGGCTTCGGAGAATTCGTCTTCTTGTCCCAGACGACGTAGGTCTTCTTGTCGCCCATGCCGAGGTCTTCGGCGCGAACGAGCAGCTTCGTCTTCACATTGACGAGGTACGGAAGGTTCGTCCAGCGCATCACGAAGTCATGATCGTAGAGATCCTTCTCCATGATGTACTTGGTCCAGCAGAGCATCAGAGCAACGTCGGTGCCCGGACGGATCGGAAGCCAGACGTCGGCCTTGGCGGCGTCGGGCACAAAGCGCGGATCGATCGAAACCGTCTTGACGCCCTTGGCGCGCAGGTCCGCAATGGCGCGGCCGCCGCCCGCGGGACAGCTGTAGGAGACGTCGGTGCCCCACATGACGAGGCACTTCATTTCCGTGTTCGGGTTGTAGACTTCGCGAGCCTGCTCGTCGGCGATCGAGGTCGTCGGGCCGCCGTACATCAGATGGTAGGCCAGCGTGCGCGGGAGGAAGCACTGCGCGCAGCCCGGCTCGTAGAAGTTCGGCGTGCCGAACGCATTCGCAACGCGCGGAATGCCGCGGAAGGCGGGATTGCCGCCACCGCCCGTCGAGAAGAGGACGGATTCGGCGCCGTATTCGCGGCGAACCTGCTCCATCTTGCCGGCGATCTTGTCGATCGCCTCCTTCCAGGAAATGCGCTTCCACTTGTTCTCGCCGCGCTTGCCCACGCGTTCGAGCGGATACTTGTTGCGGTTCGGATGATAAAGCGCGCTGATGCCCGCGAGGCCCTTGGCGCACATGGCGCCGCGGGTCATCGGATAGTCGGGGTTGCCTTCGAGCTTCACCACGCGGCCGTTGCGCACGTGCGCGAGCACGCCGCAGTTGTGAATGCAGCCGCGGCAGCACGTCTTGACGATCTTCGTCTCGCCTTCGATGGTGCGTGCAGCCGGCGCGGCACCGGTCTTCACCAGACCTTCGGCGGCCGAACTTTCAACGGCGGCGGCAAGCCCGGCAGCGGCCGAAGCCTGCAGGAATGTTCTGCGATTGAGTTTGGAGAGGTCCATAACTCGTCTCCTTGTTGGGTCTTTGACTTGGCCGGCACGAGACTTCGGAGCGGGGTCCCCTCGGCCGGACTGTCCGGACGCGGGCAAAGCGCCCGGCGTTCATCCTGAGTTTCTCCGAACACGACCTTCGCGAACAGTCTAAAATTGATGAGAACCTTGCATTTTTCCCAAATTCACAAAAGGAATAGCGGCTTTCGGCTGCGCCGTCCCTCCGCACAATCGCACCTTCAAAGCCTCGAATCAAGCGGTTTTGAGCGGCCATCCCCTTAAGGCGTCGTCCGGCGGAGCTTGAATCACAGGCGGGTTAACCCGCAAATCTGCAGGGAAATTCCCATACGCGGAGAAAGGATATGTCTGAGAGACGAAACGACCTGTCGGCCTGGCGCGTTCTGCTTGCGGCCGTTCGCACGGGGAGCATCCGCGAGGCTTCGCTCCAGTCGGACATGCCGGCGCTCAAGGTTTCGAGAATCATTGCGGAGCTTGAGCGCGAGATCGGTTTTGAGCTTCTTGACCGCTCGACGCGGCCGATGAAGCCCACGCCGAAGTGCCTCACCCTCATGGAGGCGATGACGCCGCTCCTCACCGGGTTCGACCGCATTTGGGAGCGGTTCGCGCATACGGGCGGGCTGAGGCACATTTCGTTCGCTGCTCCGATCGACCTGTGCCGCCTCTACTTTTCCGAAGTCGTCGCGCGATGGGCCGACGCGCATCCGGGCATCACCTTCGACATTCATCCCGAGGCGACTGCAGACGACGTTCGCGAAGGACGCATTGACGTGGCGATCATCAACTACGTGCCCTCAAATGCGGCGGGACTCGTTCTTCGCCGCTACAACCACAGCCGCACGCCGCTTCTGGCGACCCCGGAATACATCCGGGCGCACGGCGCGCCCGCCTCGCCCGAGGATCTTGCGAACCACACGGGCCTGCTTCTGGAGACGGTCATGCATCCCGCCACGCAGGTCCTCTTCAAGGACGGCCTGGAGTCGCCCATCCTGCACTGGAAGGAGGTCTTCACGACGCACGACCAGATGACGCTTCGCGAGCTTGTGCTCTCGTCGCTCGGCATTACGGTCGACCTCTATGCCGGACATGTTCTTCCCGAAATCAAGAGCGGCCGGCTCGTCCCCATCATGCCGGGCTGGCGCCGCGAGCCCTGGCAGATGTCGGTCGTGACGAGATGGGAGGCGGAAGAGCGCCATCAGGCCCTTGCCGACTTTGCCGCCTACATTGCCGAGAAGGCTCAGGCGACCTGGTCAACCATTCGCGAAGAGACGGAGCGCACGGTTGAAGAAGCCTTCCGCCGGCGTCTCCAAGCGGGAGAAGCGCGATGAAGGCCTGCGACAATCTCAACGCCTGGCGCGCGCTTTCAGCCGCCGCCCGCACGGGAAGCCTTACGGCCGCAGCCGAACAGCTCGACATGGAGCTGTCCAGGTGCTCGCGCCTCGTCTCCGGCATGGAGCACGAGATGGGCTTCGCGTTCTTCGACAAAAGCACCCGGCCTTATCGGCCGACACCGCAGTTAAAGGCCTTTCTCGCCGCTTACGAACCCGCGCTCAGGAATCTTGAAAACGCACGCACGTTCTTTCAGACCTCGGGCGATTTCAATGGGCGCGGCAAAGCGGATGCGCACCTTTTCGCCCGAGGTCTGAAAAGATCGGAAGAGC
>JAXZEJ010000213.1:0-7565 GCA_037424205.1 bacterium
CCAAAAATATATGATTTAGCCCTTGCAATTGGGGAGCTGACCATGTATTTCTTTTTCAGCTGCTGCAGCTCTTGCTCATCAGTTCTTCTGCAGGCGCGGGAAGAACAGATCGATCGCCCGGGCAGGCGAAGCAGGCGTCATCTTCGAGCCAAGGACGAAGAGAATCACCGCAACGACCATGCTGGGCGCAATGGCGTGCCAGCCGCCAACAGGGATCTTGAGGATCGTGATGGTGAGATAGAAGGCAATGCTGCCCGCCACGGAGACAAGCGCACCGCCCGCGGTCGCGCCGCGCCAGAAGAGGCCGCCGATCAAAGGCATGAGGAAGGCGAGTTCAAGACCGCCGAACGCAAACATGTTGATCCAGGCGATGACGTCGAGCGGCTCAAGCGCCAGAATGAGCGCCAGAACGCCGAGGGCGCCCGTCATCAAACGGGTCGTCATGCGAAGCTTGGCTTCATTGCGGCCGGCCTCGGGACGATGAAAGAGCACCAGGTCCTTCATGATCGCGGAAGCGGCAGCGAGAAGCAGCGAGCTCACGGTCGACATCGTGGCAGCCAGCGGCCCGATGAGAGTCACGCCCGCCGTTACGGGATCCATGTAGTGAGAAATGAGGTACGGCATCACGGCGTCCGTCGTGCCGCCCATTTCGGAGAGCGGAACCTCAAGCATGCCGCGGGCGAAGACGCCCATCACGGTCATCCCGATCATCAGTGCGCCGCAGACGACGGTCGAGACGATCATGGCCTGATGGAGGTCGGAAGAACGGCGATAGCTCATGCAGCGCACGGCCGACTGCGGAAGCCCCAGCGTGCCGAAGCCCACGAGAACCCAGGCGGAAAGCAGCAGAGAGATGCCGAGCGCGCCGCCGGAAGTGGGCGAAAGCATCACGCCTTCGCTGCCAGGACCGCGGGGAGCCGCAGCGGCGACGTTGGCCATCACCTGTTCCAGGCCGCCGCCGGTTTCGATGATGTTCCAGCCGAGCGCGCCCATGCCGACGAGCATCAGAATGGCACAGGCGGTGTCGGTCACGGCCACGGCGCGGAAGCCGCCGAAAGCGGTGTAGAGCACGGTCACAACGCCGAAGAGCACGAGACCGGAGCCGTAGCTCACGCCGGCGGCCTTCGAAAAGATCTGTGCACCGCCGATGAACTGTCCGACCATCATCGTCGTGAAGAAGACGAGCATGAGAACGGCAAGAAGCGCCGCGAGGATTCGGCCGCCGCTTCCGTTGCCGTAGCGGGCGCGAATCATGTCAATAACGGTGAGAGATCCGGCCGCACGCGAGACGACGGCCATCTTCTTGCCGGCCACGCCCAGAATCAGGAAGCCGGCAATGATCTGCGGCGCGGCAAAGACTACCCAGCCGAGGCCGAGATTCCAGGCCATGCCGGGGCCCGAAACGAAGGAGGAGACGGAACCGTAGGTGGCGACGAGCGTCATGGCAAGCACGAAGCCCTTGAGGCTGCGGTCGCCAAGGAAGTACTCGCCGGCAAAGCGATTGCTGCGCCCGGCGCGTTCTGCCCAGACGGAGAGGCCGACAAGCATGATCAGGAAGACCGCGATCGGCAGAAGGATCAGGAAGCTGTTCGTCACGGCTGATCCTCCACGGGACGATTCTTGCCGGCATCCGCCGCATAGCCGCGGGCGGCCGCATCAAGATCGATGTCGGTGAAGCAGCGCTTGACGAGCACCCAGACAACGGCAACGCTCACGAAATAACCGCCCACGCAGGACGCCATGAACCATACGGGCATGGAAAGAATCGTGACGTCGGAATACTGGAGAAGCTCAATGGCGGCCCAGAAATAGGCCATCGTAAAAACGGCTGCGACAAGCGTCGCCGCTGCCTCGCGGTTCGACGCGCGCAGGGCACGGTCATAAAGCGCGCGGCCGGACTGCGCTTCGCATCCGGCCACGTTGTTCGTATTCATTGAAAAGTTACCTCCGGCCTTCGTCTATGAGGACGACAAAGGCTGATTTGGCGTCTTTGCGCCTTTCGTGAGAGCTCCACCCGCTTGATTATTGTGTACGGTTGATTGGAGCGAGTTCAATGCCCGCTTCGCGGATCAGACGCCTGAAGAGCACCATGTCCTCCCAGGCCTTGGCCTTTTGATCGGGCGAGCGAAGCAGAAACGACGGATGATAGCAGACAACCGCCTTGATAGCTAAATCGCCAAACGTGATGTCATGAATACGGCCTCGCTGGCTTCCGATCGTTGCATCGGCTCCAAGTCCGAGCAGCGTCTGCATCGCAAAGCGCCCCATGATCAGGAGCACGTCCGGACGGACAAGCTGCAGCTGGCGGCGCAAAAATGTTGCACAGCAGGAGACTTCCGCCGGCGCAGGATTGCGATTTCCCGGCGGACGGCATTTGAGCACGTTCATGATGGCAATGTCCCGGCGGCGCTCGATGCCGATGCTCTCGAGCATCTGCGTGAGAAGCTGGCCGGACTTGCCGACGAACGGGATGCCCTGCAGGTCTTCCTCGCTGCCGGGAGCTTCGCCCACAAGTGCAATGCGAACGCCCGGACCGCCTTCGGCGAAGACGACGTGCTGGCGGCTCTTCGCCATTGAGCAGCAGGTGCAGGACTTGGCAAGGCCCTCCAGCGTCGTCCAGTCGGCCTTTTCACAGGCTGAGACGACTTCGGGCGGGAGCGAGAGCGCAGGCCCCTGAGGCGCTGCAACAATCGGCTCGGCAACGGGATGTGCGGCAGGCGCAGGACGCACCGGTGCGGGACGCGGCGACAGCGGCGGCGGAAAATCCGGTGAGGAAACGGGGACGGAACGAGGTTCGACAGCGGGTGCTGCGGAACGTGCGGCGGGTGCAGGCTGCTTCAATTCGGCGCGAAGCGCGGTTTCGGCAAGCGTCACGTCCTCGGTCTCGCGCAGAATCCACTGCGGACCGATGTCGAGGGCATCCCACATCAGGCTGTCGGCGGCGCTCAGCATGCCTCACCTCCGAATTCAAGCGTCATGAGAACCGCATGCTCGCGGCCTTCGGCAGTGCGGTAGTAGTTCTTTCGAAGACCGACGCGCACGTAGCCCGAAGTCTCGTAAAGACTGATCGCGCGAACATTCGATTCGCGCACCTCAAGATGGCAGCGCGTTCGCTTTTCAGCACGCATCGCATCGATCATGCGATTGAGCATGGCGCGGCCGAATCCCCGTCCCTGCAGGTCGGGGCGCACGCCGATCGTCAGAAGCTCCGCTTCGTCCAGATTCGGCATCACGACGGCCCATGCGCCGATGGAGCCGTCTTCGAGCTCAAGCACGTCGCAGGACCAGTTGTTCTTCAGAACGTCGGCAAAGTCGCGCGCCGTCCACGGCGTGGGCTCGACCATGGCCTCAAGGGCGGCGAGCGCCTCCTCGTCGCCGGGCCTCATGGACCGGAAGCGGAGAGCCTCCGTCACAGGCGCTCTCCTCGAGCGCGCTCCTGCATGGTAAGCGCGACGCGGTCGCGCACATAAAGCGGAGAGGCAAGCGCCGGAATCATCGTGCGGCCCTGGGTCTCGTCAACAAGACCGAGACGGGCGATGCGAAGCACCATGTCTTCGGGAATTTCGCAAACAGGAAAGCCTTCGGGCAGGTTGAATTCTTCGGCATAGACGGCCGCGGCGGAGCCGCAGAGCGCGCCGGCCTCCGCCTCTTCGAGCCAGCGGCGGGCGTCGGCGGGCTTGACGAGCTGAGGCGCGAGCACTTCGCGCACGCCTCGCGGACTGTCAACCACTTCGTAAAGCGCGGAATAGGCCTCCTGCATGCGCGCATCGTTCATGACGGCGAGACGCGTGCCCGGCGCAAGCTTCGCAGCTTCGGCCGCAGCCAGAGCGTCCGCCTCAAGATTACAGACGGCAGCCACATCGGTCTTGAGCGCCCAGGCAATGCCCTGAGCAACGCCGCAGGCAACGCGAAGTCCCGTAAAGCTGCCGGGACCGGCACCGAAGGCCGTCAGCGCGATGTCCTTCTTCGAAGCGCCGCATTCGGCGAGCAGCTCGTCGATCATGGCAAGGATGCGCTCGGCATGCTTGTTGCCGACCGTTTCGGACTTCCAGGCCGAAACTTCGCCGTCACGGCTTACCAAAGCCGCGCTGCACCGCTGGTGCGCCGTATCAAGAGCAAGAATGAATGAAGGCATGTCCGTACAGAATTATGTTCGCAAGGCCTGATCCTCAGGCCTTCCGGACGCTTGAAATCAGCGTCCCCCAATGAATTCGATCATTATACCATCGAGGTTTTTCACCCCGTTCCGGACAACAAAAAAGCCGTCCACCCGCAGATGAACGGCCGCTTGCCGAATTTCTTCCCAAAAGCCTGCTATCGCGCGCCCGACGCATATGCCGGATGTCCGCCGGCACTGCCGGTGAGCTGAACATGGAATTCCGTGATCTGCTTGCGAAGAAGCATGCGCTCCTCGCGACGAAGACGCCGCTCCTTCGAGGACGACGCTCCCGCCTGCTCCGTGCAGAAGCGCTTCCTTAGCTTGTCGCGGTCGGCCGCCGAGAGCTCGCGCCGCATGTCGTTGCGCTCGCGATTGCTCATGCTGCGCCAGTGCAGCGCCTTGGAAACTTCGTCGAGATAGGGCCAGAGATGCGCACGCTCTTTAGCCGACATTTCGGTCCACTGGCGAACACAGGGCGCCTCAACCTCCGAGCACAGATCCCGATAGCCGGGAGCCGCTTCCGATGAGGTCATGACCGCCGCACCGCCGCAGCCAAGGCAGCAGATGACGATGATGGCAGTGTTTCTCATAAGGTTGAATTCAGTCATGAATATGCAGGCATCTTATCAGCTTTGCGCAAAAAATCAGCCTGCTCCGTTGTCTTATGGGCACGCCTCGCCCTTGAAGGGTACGGGTTATCCCTAGCTAGATTTGCGCGATAGGTTCGAGCCGCCGGACCCGATTGTCTCCCATCCGCATGACATCACTATACATTCCCTTGCCTCTCAAGGCGGAAACGATGCTTTGAGAGCTGTTAACAAAGGGGCGAATTTGTAACATGTTTTTGTTTTCCACCACCTTCCATTTGTAACAAGCGACAATAGAGCCATGCAAAAAAGTGCCGTCAAAGGCACGTCTTACTGTCTGACAGGGCTTTCGAGGCAATACCGCCCGAACTTTCCCATTTGCAACAGACGCAGACTTCGGAGAACCACCGTGGAACGCAATCCTAAAATTCTCGTTGTTGACGACGACCCCCGCCTCCGCGACCTTCTTCGCCGCTATCTCGGCGAAAACGGCTTTCAGGTTTTCGTGGCTGAAAACGGCGCTGCGATGAGCCGCCTCTGGGTTCGCGAGCACTTTGACGCCCTGATTCTCGACCTGATGATGCCGGGCGAGGACGGCCTTCAGATTCTGCGCCGCCTTCGCGCCGCCAAGGACGCCACCCCGGTCATCATGCTCACCGCCCGCGGCGAGGACGTCGACCGCATCGTGGGTCTTGAACTCGGCGCCGACGACTACATCGCCAAGCCCTTCAATCCCCGCGAGCTGCTCGCCCGCATCCATGCCGTGCTCCGCCGCCGTCCGAGCAGCGACGCCCCCGGCGCGCCTTCGATGGAAAACGAGATCGTCCGCTTCGGCGACTTCGAGCTGGACCTCGGCACCCGAGTCCTCAAGAAGAACGGCGAAGTTCAGCCTCTCACGACCGGTGAATTTGCCGTTCTCAAGGCCTTCGCCCGTCATCCGCGTCAGCCGCTCTCCCGCGACAAGCTGATGACCATGGCCCGCGGCCGCGAATACGAAGCCTTCGACCGTTCGCTTGACGTTCAGGTCTCCCGCCTGCGCAAGCTGATCGAGCCCGATCCCTCCAAGCCGCGCCATCTGCAGACGGTCTGGGGCCTCGGCTACGTCTTCATTCCGGACTAAGCATCCGGCACGCCTTGCGGTTTGACAAGGCACGATGAAAGCTCCCGCACGCTTCCGGCGACGGGAGCTTTTTCAACATCTCAAAACCGCTACACTTGAAGGCAACTGGTTTACCTTTCCCAACTGCCGGACACATTCATGCTTTCACCACGCAGCAATCATCGCCCGAGTCTCTTCTGGCGTACCTTCATCCTGCTGTGCAGCCTGATCTTCTTCAGCGTCGTCGGCTGGCTGCAGAGCTTTCGCGTGCTCTCCGAGCTTCCCTACTCTCAGGGCGTGGCGCAACACATCGTCTCGACTGCAAATCTGACGAAGTACGCGCTCGTGACGGCCGACCCGCTCTTTCGCGTCGACCTGCTGAAGCTGCTTGCCGCACGCGAAGGTCTGCTTCTCTCGCCGCGCGATACGACCGACCGAGTCGTCGTCCTCTCGGGCGACGGCTTCAACGGCCTCATCGAGCAGCTCGTCAAGCATTCGCTCGGCCAGGACACGGTCCTTGCCTCAAGCGTCAACGGCGTCTCGGGCCTCTGGGTCTCGGTCGACATCGACGGCGACGCCTACTGGCTGCAGACCGACAGCGGCATTCTCGATCCTCCGCTCGGCACGACATGGCTCTGGTGGGCTCTTGCCGCCTGTCTGGCCAGCCTCTTCGGCGCCACGCTCCTCACCCGCCACGTGATCGATCCGCTTGCAAAGCTCTCTCAGGTGGCAACCCAGCTCGGTCAGGGCAAGGTTCCCGATCCCCTGCCCGAGGATGCGGGCACGGCTGAAATTCAAGCCGTGAACATGAGCTTCAACCACATGGTTCAGGACCTGCGCCGAATGGAAGCCGACCGCGAGCTTCTTCTCGCCGGCGTCAGCCACGACCTTCGAACGCCGATCACGCGCCTGCGTCTTGAGGTGGAGCTTGCCGACCTTCCCGAGGATTCGCGAAACGCCATGGTGAGCGACCTCGAGCAGATGGAGAACATCGTCAACCAGTTCCTCTCCTATGCGCGCCACAGTCATGAGGAGCAGGAGCTCGTCAATCTTGGAGAAGCCGTTCAGAACGCCATGACGAACGCCCGACTCTCGAGCGACACATCCGTGGAAATCACGACCGACATTTCTCCGAACGTCTTCATCGTCGCGCATCCGCTTGAGCTCTCCCGAGCCGTGCAGAACCTCTTCACGAACGCCATGCGCTACGGACGCAGCGACGACGGCATTCTCCGCCTGCACATCTCGACGTCGCTGGCAGACAACGGCAAGAACGCCGTGCTGATTGTTTCGGATGAAGGCGTCGGCTTGCCTCAGGACCAACGCGAACGTGTCATGCGCCCCTTCGAGCGCGGCGAAAGCGCCCGCAGCGGCGTCACGGGCACAGGCCTCGGTCTGGCAATCGTCGACCGCATCGTGCGCCGTTCGGGCGGTTCCGTTCAACTCGACAGCGTCGATCCGCACGGCCTTCTCGTCCGCGTGATCTTCCCGGCCACGGACCCCGCCGTCCAAAAGGCAAAGGAGGAAAAGCGGGCCCGCGAACAGGAAAAGCTTGAGAAGAAGATGCTCAAGGAAATCACCAGGAACAAGGACGCCGGCAAGTAGCCTTCCGCACCTGCCTGCAGATCCATAAAAGAAGGGGCCGCACCCACGGGCGGCCCCTTCTTCATGTGTGCTCGGCATGGGCACGTTCTAGCGGGTGAAAGTCCCGAGAGGGGCC
>JAXZEJ010000214.1:0-2149 GCA_037424205.1 bacterium
CCCGATGAGCTCGGGCGCGCCGTTGAATGCGTAAAGCCCCACTGAGAACGCCGTAATGCCGGCAACCACGGCCGCCGTCACGACGGGCCCCGAAAAGCTCCGGGCATGTCGTCCCGCACCGTCGTTCGGATCATGAAAGACCGCATCGTGCTCTTCGAGCACGCGGCGGCGAATGTCATCGGCCAGAACTTCATACTGCTCCGCACTCACCTGGCCCGACCTGCGATCCTCTTCCAGCTGGGCCATCTGGCGCCTCAGGGCTTCGGACACGGCAGTGCCGTAGGCCTTGTCCTCGCGCTCGACGCTCGCCTCCTCCCGGCCCACGCGCAAAAGCGACGGAACAAGCGCTCCGATTGCGAGGGCAAGCATCAGAAAGAGAATGATGTAGAGAAAAATTTCGTCAGACATGTGCGTGGAACCTTGCCGAAAGGCTGTCGATAGCTGGCACCCGCAGTGCCGCGCAGAATAATTTTTATCCCACCAATATATAGGAAACGGGCGTTCCGGTGAGAAGCGCCCGTTTCTTCAGCCGTTCATCCGGTCCCGGTACGGAACCAAAGCCTGAACTTACTTCTTGGCGGCGGCCTTTTCGTCCACAGCCTTTCTCAGAAGCGCGGTGGCGTCCGTAGCGGCCTTGGCGGACTTGGCAAGGCTGCGCACGGCCATGTCATGGTTATGGAAGTACGCGCCATTGGCGGCAGTCCAGTATTCCCAATTGATGTGGGCGGATTCGTGGAGCTTGCGGGCCTTGGCGAGAACCTCTTCGGACACGCCGTTTGCCTTGGCGAGTTCAAACGCGTTGAACATGTCGTTCATGCGGGCTTCGGCTTCGCGGACCTTGCCGTCGAAGTGGCCCTTCATCGCGTCGATCGAGGCGACCATCTGCTTTTCGGACTTGTCCTTATGGCAGGTAAGGCACGTTTCCTTCACGTAGTGCTTGGGCGAAGTGGCCCAGTGCAGCGTGTAGGTCTTGCCGCTTTCATCCTTGACCTTGGGCATGTGGCAGGTCGCGCAGTCGGCGCCGGCCTTGTCGTGCTTGGAGCCGAAGAACGTTTCGGCGTCCGGATGCTGCATCTTGACGAGCGTCGCACCCGTAAGGTTGTGCTTGAAGTCGCGGAAGCCGACTTCATCGTAGTAGGCTTCGATCTGGTCGGCGTTGACCCACGGGAAGAGGTTCGTCAGACGGCTGTCGAATCCGACCTTTTCACCGGTCTTGACGTTCATGCCCGGGTTGCAGACATACTCGACGTGGCACTGGGCGCACATCAGGCGGGAGTCGGCGCGCTCAAGCATGGCAACCTTGCGGTCGAACCCGCGAACGCCGACGTCCTTGACATCAAGCTTGGTCTGGCGGGCAGCGAAGTCCTTGTAGACGTTCATCTTGCCGTCGCGGGTCATGGCGTCGATCAGAGCGTCGCGCATGATGCGCGGCTTGGCGCTGTGCGGGTCATGGCAGAAGTTGCAGTTAAGACCGTGCTGAACGTTGCGAACCACGTCAACAGGATTGGAGCCGCGATTGAACTTGGCGCCCTCGACCTTGTCGCCCATATAGGCCCAGTCAAGCATCAGGTCGGTCGACTTGCAGGACCAGCACACGCCGTTGGCGGCAGCGGCCGTGCCCGGCTTGTGAGCCTTCTGAGTATTGTTGTCGGGATAGTTGTCCTTGAGAATGTCCCAGGCCTTGTAGGACTTTCCGCCTTCGAGCGTCGTGTAGAGCCAGCCGTCCTTGGCTTCGAAGCGGCCGCCGAACGCACGGTCGACGATGAACTGGTCGATCGCCATGAACGTGTGGGCGCGCGGAAGGTCGTGTTCCTTCGTGAAGCCGTGGCCGCCCAAAGCGCGGTCAAAGAACGGATCGGGAGCCGGGCCGTTGGCAGCCTTCTTCGACTGGCGGGCCGGACGGTCGGACGTCATGAAGGCGGACTTGTACTGAGCCTGGTGGCAGGCGCCGCACTGGGCGGGATCCATGTTGACGGCGGGACGCTTCTTCATGTCCTTGAGGTGAGCTTCAGTGCCGGTGTGGCACGTCGTGCAGGACAGATCCTTGTGAGCGGCGCCCGCATGATCCTTGGCAACGTTCGAGTGGCAGGCCGCGCACTGATTGTCGGCCGCCTGGGCCGGCGCACCCGCGAGAAGGCCGAGAAGCGCA
>JAXZEJ010000215.1:0-1300 GCA_037424205.1 bacterium
TACGCGATGCGGACTACATTGCCCGACTCTTCTACGTCCCCGGCACTAAATACGTCTTCGTGAAGAATCAACGCCAACAGTCGCTGCAATTCCTGCAGAACGAGTACAAGAGCCTTCAGGAGTTGCGGATCCAGATAGGGAATCAGATCCATGCCGGTCTCGAAGAGTTCGGCTGTCCCGGGCCAAAGTCTAAAAAGTTCATCCTGTCTCGCATGATGGCTCACCTTGAAAAGAATGCGGAACTGATTCCCGATGAGGTGATGGCGTCTTTTCTCCGACGACGCGACCTGTGGCTCAACCTGTTTGAGCAAGAAGAGCAAGCAAAAGAGCGCATGGAGGAAATTGCCAAGACGGATGATGATGCCAAACGCATTATGACCGTGCCGGGGGTTGGAGCTCAGACGGCAGTCGGAATGCTGGTGCACATCGGCGGCGACATCGGGCGTTTCAAAAACAGCGGGCAGTTTGCCGCCTCCATTGGGCTAGTTCCAAAGCAGAACAGCACCGGTGGCAACACCACGCTGAATGGCATCACCAAACACGGCCCCAAGAGGCTGCGCGCGAATCTGGTGCAATGCGGACAGGTGATTCTCATGCACGCGGATAAGCTGAAGGGAAATTTTGGTGACTGGGTTCGAAAACTGCAGGACAGCGGCAAGAAACGAGGCGTTATTGCCTGTGCCATCGCAGCCAAGCTCGCCCGAATCATTTATCGCCTGATGAAGGACAAGGTAGATTACACACCCGTACCGAGCCGTTAAAGGTACGGATCGCACATAGCGATCATCGGCAATATTCCGCCAAGGACTACGAAGGCAACTACTAGTGATGAATCGTGCTCAACGCAATAGAGTGATGCTGAAAAAGTAAAGGTGATATCGCCATGCCGGCATTAATCACGCCCCCTTTATAAAGCACCTCTATTGTCCCGAATCTCACTATGTCGGCGGAGGCTTAGGAATGAATGCCTCCTGACCGCGGATGTATTTCAGTGAAGCCCTTTCTTCAACTTCGATTATTGTTGAAAGCGGTTCTTCTGGTAGAAGTCTGAACGAAGTCACTAGCGCGTTCCGCGCTAAAGATTTGGACGGAATCGAAGACTGATGACAGCTAACTGTGCGCGAGTCGATGGAGGCTCTCGAGCGTCTCTCTAAGCGCTTTCCTGGCAGGGGAATGGGGAATTTAGCCTATTCATGCGCTAACTCGCGACGCCGGAGCTTCAGCCAATCGATCAACGTTTTAGAATGTGGCTTCGCCACGGAGTTGAATGAGGGCGCGCGTTTAGGGTTGCGCGCCCTCA
>JAXZEJ010000216.1:0-12505 GCA_037424205.1 bacterium
TCACCATTACAAGAACCCCGGTTTCGAAGGAAGCCGGGGTTTTTGCTATTTCAGCTTTTCAATAATTCCCGCTCTTCCGACTCTTACGAAGAAATGGAGCAGAAAAACAGCCCGCTGGCAGCAACCGGCGGGCTGTTAATGGGTCCCTACATGGGACTGTCCAAGAAGCGCTCCAGGCGCTTCTCAGAGGGTTTTAGATGACTTCCCAGTGGTGATGAACGCCTGCAGCTTCGCAGACGTTGAGGATGGCTGCCATTTCGCCGTCGGAGATCTCGACGCCGTGGGCAAGCCTGTCGGCCATGCGGATGCGTTCGGGTTCGCCCGGCGTGAGCACGGGGTTGTTGACAGGGTCTGGCGCGGGAGAGCTCTTGACATAGTCGACCATTGCGTCGAATTCGGACTTCATCCAGTCGAGATCACCGAGAACGGACGGATCGATCATGAAGGCCGTCATGTTGTTGACAATGCTGCCGTCGCGCTCATGACCCGGCTGGATCGTATGGCCGTGCGTGAGAAGACCGGCGAGGAGCTCGCAGGCCATGGCGAGGCCGGATCCCTTGTGCTTGGCAAACGCCATCAGGGCGCCCTTCTCGCCTTCCTGCCACATGGGCGTCGGATCGTTGGTCGGATGACCTTCGACATCGAGCACCACGGGTTCGTCAAACTTCTTCCCGGCCAGGTAGGCGACGCGGGTCTTGCCCATTGCCACGATCGATGTGGCGAAGTCCAGAACGAACGGACCGTGCTTGTCGGTGCCCGGCATGGCCACGCACATCGGATTCGTGCCGAAACGTGCCTTGGAGCCGTTGAACGGAGCGACGAGCGGGAAGAACTCGTTGACGTTCACAAAGTGAATGGAGACCATGCCGGCGGCGGCCGCCTGCTCGCCGTATGTGCCGATGCGGCCGAGGTGGCAGGTGCGGCCGATCGTGTACATGCAGATGCCGTGCTTCCTGGCGCGTTCAATGGCCATGTCGGTAGCTTCGCGGCCGATGCGCTGGCCGTAGCCTCGGCATCCGTCGAGCTGAAGCACCGGTCCCGTGTCCTTGATGACGGAGAGCGGAGCATTGGGAATGAGCTTCCCTTCATTGAGGTACTTGGCGTACATGGCGATCATGCCGATGCCGTGGCTGTCGTGTCCGCGCAGGTTGGCGCCGATCATGTGTTCGGCGACGACGCGGGCTTCGTCCTCGCTGCTGCCGGTGGCCTCAAGGAAGTCGCGGGCAAGGCTCTCTAGTTTTGCTGCAGGGTAGCGCATGTCTTGTTGTCCATTTTGTTTTGTATGTCGGTATGAGGTCCGGGGATCTCACTATTTGAAAGTTTAAGGTTGCGGATCGGTCTGGACATCAGGCGAACAACCTAGTTGCTTGTCTTCTAATGGACGTTCGCCAAATAAAAAAGTGGGCCGCGGATGCAGAGGCATCAACACGGCCCTAGAGCGATTCTGCCAAGGCCACCTGTCTCGGCAGAACCAAACAGTGGAGGAAAGACAGACAGAAAGGTATTCCTCCGCTGGGCGCGTGGGATAACCCAATCCCTCGCGACGGAATCAACAATACATCCTGCGCATGAGTGGTTCAATGGGCGAAGTGCCTAGACGAGAGGGATTTTCAAGAATTTCTGACGATCGCCAAGCCGAACAGGCAAAAGTCCCTAGAGAGAAGAATGTAAAGCCTATTCGTGAGCGTCGAATGCGCCGGGAGGAAATGCAGGAACGAAAAAAAAGCGGCGCCTTCTTGCGAAAGCGCCGCTTTTGAATTTGTGGCTCCCCGAGCTGGGCTCGAACCAGCGACCTGCGGATTAACAGTCCGTCGCTCTACCGACTGAGCTATCGGGGAGTACTTTGAATTGGTCTGTAAGTCGGATTGACCAATCTAACTTGGCTCCCCGAGCTGGGCTCGAACCAGCGACCTGCGGATTAACAGTCCGTCGCTCTACCGACTGAGCTATCGGGGAATCAAGGACACGAAGTATATCGGAGCTTTTTGGGTTTTGGCAAGACTATTTTTTCAAAATACCGTAAATATGGTATACCTCGCGTTTTTTGGCTTTTTAGCGCACTGCGGCGAGGGCTTCGGCAACGTAGTTCACGTTGCCTGAATTGAGGCCGGCAATGCAGATTCGGCCGTTGGCGACGCCATAAACGCCGTACTTCTCGCGCAGCGCAAGCATCTGTTCGGCGTTGAGGCCCGTGAACGAGAACATGCCGGCCTGACGGACTGCAAAGGAGAGATCGGCACCGTGCGCCTTGCCGGCGGCAGTCAGGCTTTCGCGCATCGAGCGGATGCGGGTGCGCATGGCGGTGACTTCCTCAACCCACAGGGCATAGAGCTCTTCGTCGTTGAGGATTTCATTGACGATGGCGGCGCCGTGCGTGGCCGGATTGGAGTATTCGGCACGAACGATGGCCTTGATGATCGAAGTGACCACCTTGGCTTCGGCGGCGCTCTTGGTGACAACATGCAGGCCGCCCGCACGTTCGCCGTAAAGGCCGAAGTTCTTCGAGCAGGAGGAGGCAACCATGAAGGAGATGCCGGCGGCGCACAGGGCGCGAACGGCGGCAGCGTCATCGTCAAGTCCGGAGCCGAAGCCCTGATAGGCGATGTCGAGGAACGGGAAGAGGTCGCGCTCCTGAATGATCTTTGTGACTTCGGCCCACTGCTCGGCGTTGAGGTCGTAGCCGGTCGGGTTGTGGCAGCAGGCGTGAAGGAGCACGACCGTGCCTGCTTCAAGTCCTTCGAGATAAGCCTTCATGGCTTCGAAGTCAACGCCGTTCTTGTCCTTGTTGAGGTACGGATAGCGGTCGACTTCAAGGCCTGCGTGTTCGAAGAGCGTGATGTGGTTGCCCCAGGTGGGGTTGGAGACGACGCCCTTCTTGAGACCGAGGTAATCGTGGGCAAAAACGGAACCGAGACGAAGCGCTCCGGTCCCGCCGAGGGACTGGATGGTGGCGATGCGGCCGGAGAGAACGGCTTCGTTGTCCGCACCAAAGACGAGCTTCTGGACGGCAGCGCAGTAGTCCGGCAGGCCGGACATCGGAATGTAGCCGTGAGGTGCGCCGCGTTCTGCAAGGCGCTTTTCGGCAGCGCCGACGGCCTTCATGAGCGGGAGCTTGCCGTCGTTGTTGAGATAGATGCCGACGCCGAGGTTGACTTTCGTGTCGCGGGGATCGTTCTTGTAGAGTTCCACGAGGCCGAGGATGGGATCATCGGGACGTGGTTCAAGAGTTGCAAAGTATTCGCGAGTCATTTGGGAAGCCCATTTGGAATTGGTGGTGCATTTACTATAACGAACCGAACTCGACCGCGCAGGCTTGACGAGCTTCTGTCTTGACGTCTTTCGAGCTTTGTCAGACGGGGTAGGGAATTGTTGGTAACGTGGATTTGAGAAGAAAACGGCATACAATCGTCAGATTAACTCATTCAGAAATTTGATCGAGGTTTCTTCGTGGCCGCCCAGATTGTCCGCTTTCCAAATTCGCCGTTCGTCCTTCATCAGCCATTCCCGCCGGCCGGTGATCAGCCCAAGGCCATCGAAGCGCTCTCCGAAGGGCTTGAAGACGGCGTCATGTTTCAGACGCTTCTCGGGGTGACGGGCTCGGGCAAGACCTATACGATGGCAAATGTCATTGCACGGCTCGGTGTCCCCGCCATCATCATGGCACCAAATAAGACGCTCGCAGCGCAGACGTATGCCGAAATGCGAGATTTCTTTCCCGAGAACGCGGTCGAGTACTTCGTTTCATACTACGACTTCTATCAGCCCGAGGCCTATGTTCCCGCGCGAGACCTTTTCATTGAGAAGGACGCCGCCGTGAACGAGCACATTGAGCAGATGCGACTGGCAGCCACCAAGTCCATCCTTGAACGCCGTGACACGATCATCGTTGCAACCGTCTCCGCGATCTACGGCATCGGCAAGCCGGAAAGCTATACCGAAATGAGGCTGATCCTTCGCGAGGGCGATCGAAAGGATCAGCGGCGTCTCATCACGCAGCTTGTCAAGATGCAGTACCGTCGCACCGACACGGATTTTGTTCGAGGCACTTTCCGCGTTCGAGGCGATACGATCGACGTCTTCCCTGCGGAACATGCCGAAAGCGCCGTGCGCATCGAGCTCTTTGACGACGAGGTCGAGGCTGTTCGCCTCTTTGACCCGCTCACGGGTCGGATCGAGCAAAAGGTTCCGCGCTTCGTCGTTTACCCTGCGAGCCACTACGTCACGCCTCGCGAGGAGGTCGTGCGCGCCATGGCGGGCATCAGGGCCGAACTGAAGGAGCGTCTTGCCGAACTTTATGGAGACGGTCGCATCGTCGAGGCCCAGCGCCTGCAGCAGCGAACGATGTTTGATCTTGAGATGCTTGATCAGGTGGGGTTCTGCAAGGGCATCGAAAACTATTCCAGACATCTGACCGGGCTCGCGCCCGGCGAGGCGCCGCCTTGTCTCATCGATTATCTGCCTTCGGACAGCATCATGTTTTTCGATGAGAGCCATGTGATGATGGGCCAGCTCGGCGGCATGTACCGCGGAGACCGCGCGCGAAAGGAGACGCTTGTCAACTACGGCTTCCGTCTTCCTTCCGCTCTGGACAATCGTCCGCTTCGCTTCGATGAATTCGAGCGCAAGATGCGCCGCAGCGTGTTCGTTTCCGCTACGCCGGCCGACTATGAGCTCGAAAAAAGTTCGGGCGAGGTGGTCGAACAGGTTGTGCGCCCGACCGGGCTTGTTGACCCGGAGGTTGAGGTGCGTCCCGCCGTAACTCAGGTCGACGATCTGCTTTCCGAGATCACGATTACCGTGAAGAAGGAGGAGCGCGTTCTCGTGACGACGCTCACGAAGCGCATGGCCGAGGATCTGACGGACTTCCTGTCCGAACATGGTGTTCGCGTTAGATATCTGCATTCAGACATCGATACCGTCGAGCGCGTTGAAATCATTCGCGATCTACGTGCCGGCAAGTTTGATGTGCTTGTGGGCATCAACCTGCTTCGCGAAGGTCTTGACATTCCCGAGGTTTCGCTCGTCGCCATCCTCGACGCGGACAAGGAGGGCTTCCTGCGAAGCGAGCGTTCCCTCATTCAGACGATCGGACGCGCCGCCCGAAATCTCAACGGCAGAGCCATTCTATACGCCGACCGAATGACGGACTCCATGAAGCGTGCTCTTACCGAGACCGGACGCCGTCGTGAAAAGCAGCTTGCCTACAACAAGGAGCACGGCATTGTGCCGCGCGGCGTCAAGAAGGAGATTCGCGACATCATCGACGGAGTTTATCGCGGTCCGGATGTCTCGAAGCCGGCAGTCAGGCGCGACGAGACCGACTACGGCGCGCTCGACGAAAAGGGACTCAGCGCCAAACTCAAGGAGCTTGAGGCACGCATGATGGACTTTGCGCGCAATCTTGATTTTGAAAAGGCCGCTCAGGTTCGAGAGGAAATCAAGCGGCTCAGGGAGGAAGCCTTTGGCGCCTCAGCTGCGGACTGACGAGCCGTCGTGTCGTTCTGGTAAATATTGTTCACGCTCCGGACGCCTCTGCAACAACTGTAATGAGGTGTCGGAGGAAATTGACACTAGGCAGAACTCGCCTTCTGCAGTAGCATATATAGGTTGGTTGAAAACAGGGCATCCTTTCCGTTGAAACGAAGCTCTGATGATTTCGGAAAATTGAAAGTGATTAATGTACTTTTTGTGTGCACGGGCAACATCTGCCGCAGTCCGACTGCCGAGGCGATCTTCCGCAAGAAGGTTGCGGAGGCCAAGCTTGACGACGTGATCTATTCGGACAGCGCCGCCACGAGCGGACACCATGTCGGTGAGACGCCTGACGTGCGAGCTCAGCTCGCATGCCGTAAGCGCGGTCTCGACATCAAGGAGCATCGTGCGCGCGAAATTACGCCGGAGGACTTTGCGAAGTTCGATCTCATCCTGGTGATGGACTGGGAGAATCTGACCGATCTGCAGCATCGTTCGCCGCCGCAGTACAAGCACAAGATCCATCTGCTGATGCGTTACGCCAACGATTACGAAGCTGCCATCGTGCCGGATCCGTATTACGGTCTCAACGAAGGCTTCAATCAGGTGCTGGATTACTGCACCGATGCCTGCGGCGGTCTGCTCGAAACGCTCACTCGCAAGGCCCGCATGATGCAGAAGTCTCTTCAGGCTGCGAAGGCTGCGGCTGAAGCTGCTTCCGAGCCTGCGGCCGAGTAAGACGCGTTCATGGTTCAATTCTGAGAAAAGCCCGCTCAAGCGGGCTTTTCTCATTTGCAATCTGTAAGTTTTTGCGCTCTTTTTGAGCAGACTCAATAATTGACTTGATTAGTCGGGTATTCTTCGCTAATATCCGACCGACTTGGTCGGGATTCGGTTGTTTTTTCCGCTTATTCCCGTTGTTCAATACCGTCAAATTGGAGCTGCGTTTTGAAGCTGACGACCAAAGGACGATTTGCCGTGACGGCCATGGTGGACTTGGCCCTGCATGAGGAGGATGCTCCCATTTCCCTCACGCAGATTTCGGAGCGGCAGCAGATCTCCGTGGCCTATCTCGAGCAGATTTTCTGCAAGCTCCGCCGTGCTGGACTTGTCGCGAGCGTTCGCGGTCCCGGCGGCGGCTATCGACTTGGTGCGCCGGCGGGCGACATTACCGCTGCTGCGATCATTGAAGCGATGGACGAGGATATTGACGCCACGCAGTGCCGCGGCGACGGAAGCTGCCTCGGCGGCGCCGCCTGTCTTACGCATCATCTGTGGGAAGACCTGAACCGGACCACGAGAAAGTTTCTGGAGGGCGTGACGCTCGCCGGCATGGTGGAGGCTCATGAAGCCCGCCACGGCAAGCAGGTCGTGTCCGCCGTTATTCCGGTGCGAAAGCACGCCGCCTGAGACGACGTCTTCACGCCACCCAAAAAACAGAGCCCCCTCTAAACACAAGAATCGCCGGCATTGACGATCCGTTCCTAAAAAAGGATTCATGATGAAGCTGCCCGTTTACCTTGACTACTCTGCAACGACGCCCTGCGACCCCCGCGTGGTTGACAAGATGGTTCCGTATCTTTACGAGAAGTTCGGCAATCCTGCCAGCCACAGTCACAGCTATGGCTGGGAAGCCGAAAAGGCCGTTGAGGAAGCCCGCGGTCACGTGGCCGCCCTCATCGGCGCCGATCCCCGCGAAATCGTCTGGACATCCGGTGCGACTGAGAGCGACAACCTTGCCATCAAGGGCGCCGCTCAATTCTACAAGGACAAGGGTCGTCATCTCATCACCGTGAAGACCGAGCACAAGGCCGTGCTTGACTCCATGCGTCACCTCGAAAGCGAAGGCTTTGAGGTGACCTATCTTGACGTCAAGGAAGACGGTCTTATCGACATGGACGCCTTCCGCGCTGCCATCCGTCCGGATACGATTCTGGTTTCCGTCATGGCAATCAACAACGAAATCGGCGTTATTCAGGATCTCGAGACGATCAGCGCGATCTGCCACGAACACGGCATCATCTTCCATTGCGACGCCACCCAGGCTGCCGGCAAGATGGATCTCAACGTCGACCGTCTCAAGGTCGACCTGATGAGCCTTTCCGGCCACAAGGTTTACGGTCCCAAGGGCATCGGCGCTCTCTACGTGCGCCGCAAGCCGCGCGTCCGCGTTGAATGCCAGATTCACGGCGGCGGTCATGAACGCGGCATGCGTTCCGGCACCCTTGCCACGCATCAGATCGTCGGCATGGGCGAAGCCTATCGTCTTGCCAAGGAAGAAATGGAAACCGAGATGCCGCGCCTCGCTCGCCTTCGCGATCGTCTCTGGGACGGCATCCGCAACAATATTCCCGAGGTTTACCTTAACGGCAGCATGGAGCATCGCTCCCCGCACAATCTCAATGTAAGCTTTGCGTTCATTGAGGGCGAAAGCCTGATGATGGCCATGAAGGACGTCGCCGTTTCCTCCGGATCCGCCTGCACGTCCGCCTCGCTCGAACCGTCCTACGTGCTTCGTGCCCTGGGTCGCGATGATGAATTGGCTCACAGCTCGATTCGTTTCACACTCGGCCGCTTTACGACCGAAGAGGAAATCGACTATGTGATCAAGACGCTGGTCGAAGGCGTCAACCGCCTGCGCGAAATGAGCCCGCTCTGGGAAATGCACCAGCAGGGCGTCGACCTCAATCAGGTGAAGTGGTCCGAACACTGATCCCCGTCTCGGACGAAGAACTCAACATTGATCGAAAGGACGCCGGGGCGGCGTCCTTCGACGGAGATACTAGACATGGCATACAGCGAAAAACTCATGGATCACTATGAACATCCGCGCAACGTCGGCACGCTCGACGTCAAGGATGACAACGTCGGCACCGGCATGGTCGGTGCTCCGGCCTGCGGCGACGTCATGCGCCTTCAGATCAAGGTGAACGAAGAAGGCGTGATTGAAGACGCCAAGTTCAAGACCTATGGCTGCGGCTCCGCCATCGCCTCCTCTTCGCTCGTGACGGAATGGGTCAAGGGCAAGACGCTTGATGAGGCCGGCCAGCTCACCAACGCCGCCATTGCTGAAGAACTCGCTCTTCCGCCCGTCAAGATCCATTGTTCGATCCTTGCCGAAGACGCGATCAAGGCCGCCATCAACGATTACCGCACCAAGCATTCCAAGGAGTAATGGATCATGGCAGTTACGCTGACTGAAGCCGCCGCGAAGCACGTTCAGAAGTTCCTGACCCGCCGCGGAAAGGGCGTGGGCCTTCGCCTCGGCGTCAAGACCTCCGGCTGCTCCGGCATGGCCTACAAGCTCGAGTTTGCCGACGAGGTCAACGCCGATGACCAGGTTTGGGAAAGCTTCGGCGTCAAGGTGATCGTTGACGAAAAAAGTCTCCCGTACCTTGACGGTACCGAGCTCGACTATACCCGCGAGGGCCTTCAGGAGGGTTTCAAGTTCCACAACCCGAATGAAAAGAGCCGCTGCGGCTGCGGCGAGTCCTTCCACGTTTAACAACACCCGCGTATTTTCATATCAGGTCGCTTGTTCGACCTCCATCCTGCTCGACGGCGGCCGTGAGTGCCTGGATGATGTTGGGCTTCGCAATATCGTCACTCTTGCTTCGACGATTAGCGGGATTCATCCCGTGGTTGTCAAAGGTGGCATGTTGAAAAGCATCAGCGCCAAGTACGACAAGAACGCCGCAAGCCTTTAGATTCATGGAAAGCAAGTGCATCGTCGCTCAAAGGTGATGAAGCGCACTTGCCGCATCAATGACAACTTGCACAAAGTTTCACGCTTCGTTGCGAGGTTTTGCCAACTGTACGACCTAGGGGCATTGTCATCGAGCATAACGACGGGTGGAAGCAGAACATCAACCTTGGCAAGAAAGAACAGGAAGCATTGACGATGGCGCAAATGAGTCCATTTCAGCTTTTCGGCATGAAGCCCGCCTTCATGATTGACGAGGCGAAGCTTGAAGCCGCCTACCAAACCGCCATGATGAAGGTGCACCCGGACCGCTTTGCGGATCGTCCTGCCGCTGAAAGGCGCGTGGCCGAGCAGTGGAGCACCCGCATTAACGAGGCGTTCAAGCTGCTCAAGAATCCGGTGAAGCGCGCGGCATGGCTCTGTGAAAACGCCGGCCGTCCGATCGAGGCGGAAACCAACACCCGCATGCCTGCGGACTTCCTCATGACGCAGATCATGTGGCGCGAGGCGCTTGAATCCGGGGATGCGGGCGCTTCGGATGCGGTTCGTTCTGAAGCCGCGCAGGTGCGTGCGGATGTCGTTCGCGGGCTCGCTGAAGCCATTGACGAAAAGAGCGACTGGTCCGAGGCCGTCGATCTTACGCGCCGCCTGATGTTCATCGACCGCTTCCTTGAGGAAGCGTCGCGCGAATCCAAATAATCATTGAAGGTCTCTCATGGCTTTATTCCAGATCGCAGAACCCGGCCTTTCTGCCGCTCCGCATGAACACCGCCTGGCGGTCGGCATCGACCTTGGCACTACGAACTCCTTGGTGGCGAGCGTTATCAGCGGCTCTGCCGAGGTGATCACCGATGAAGATGGCGGCGCCATTCTGCCCTCCGTCGTTCATTACGCAGCTGACGGTACGGTAACGGTCGGGGCACAGGCTCTTCGCGATGCCAGCCTCGATCCGAAGAACACGATTTCTTCCGCCAAGCGCCTCATCGGCCGTACGCTGAAGGATCTTGACGACGTTCACAATCTGCCGTACGACCTTGTGGATGATCCTTCAATGGTTCGCATTGCTACTTCCGCGGGCGTCAAGTCGCCCGTTGAGGTAAGCAGCGAAATTCTCCGTTCGCTCGCCAAGCGCGCAGAAGATCGTCTCGGGGGCGATCTGACCGGTGCCGTGATTACGGTTCCGGCCTATTTCGACGATGCTCAGCGTCAGGCAACGAAGGATGCCGCACGTCTTGCCAACCTCACGGTTCTTCGCCTTCTCAATGAGCCGACGGCTGCTGCGCTTGCCTATGGCCTCGACAACGGCGCCGAAGGCACCTACATGGTTTACGACCTTGGCGGTGGCACGTTTGACGTCTCTCTTCTCAAGCTCACTCGCGGGGTCTTTGAGGTGCTCGCTACCGGCGGAAACTCCGCTCTGGGCGGCGACGACTTCGACCATCGTGTGCTCTGTCATGTGACGGAGAGCTTCCGCGGCGACAATTCGAAGGCCCGCTTCAAGGTGGACGGCAAGCCTGTCGATACGCTTCCGGGCCATATTCTTTCTGCAGCCGAAAAGCGCCGTCTGATGGCTCTTTCGCGTGCGGCGAAGGAAGATCTTACGAAGAATGACGCCACCGATCTCCGCTTTGTCTTCGACAACGGCGATGAAGTCGAGCTCGAGCTTTCTCGCAATGAATTCGATGCGATGACCTGCCATCTCGTCAAGAAGACGATTGATACGGTCGAGTCCGTTCTGCGTGATGCGGGCGCGGGCGTCGCCGATGTGCGCGGCGTGGTGCTTGTTGGCGGCGCGACGCGCATGCCTTGCGTGCGCACGGCCGTAGAGAAGCTTTTCGGCTTTGCTCCGCTCGACAACATCGACCCGGACAAGGTCGTGGCGATCGGCGCCGCAATGCAGGCCAACAAGCTTGCAGGCAATGCTTCCGACGAAGATGACTGGCTTCTGCTTGACGTTACGCCGCTTTCACTCGGCCTTGAAACCATGGGCGGCCTTGTTGAAAAGGTCATTCCGCGCAACAGCGCCATTCCGGTTGCTCTTGCACAGGACTTTACGACCTTCCGCGACGGCCAGACGGCCATGGCCATTCACGTTGTTCAGGGCGAGCGCGAACTCGTTGATGCCTGCCGTTCTCTTGCCCGCTTCGAGCTTCGCGGCATCCCGCCGATGGCGGCTGGCGCCGCTCGCATTCGCGTGACCTTCCAGGTCGATGCGGACGGTCTTCTGTCTGTTTCCGCCCGTGAAATGACGACAGGCGTCGAGGCTTCGATTCAGGTGAAGCCGAGCTACGGCCTTTCCGACGATGACATCGTCCGCATGCTGCAGGACGGCAACGGCAGCGCCGAAGAGGACATGCGCGCCCGCGAGCTTCGCGAGCAGCAGGTTGAGGCGCGCCGTCTTCTCGAGTCCACCCATTCCGCCTTGGCTTCCGACGGCGATCTTCTTGATGAGGCCGAACGCGCCGAAGTGGATGCGTTGGTTGAAAAGCTCACGGCTCTCGTGACCTCAGACGATGTCGAAGCTGTCAAGGCCGGCATTGAGGCGCTGACGAAGGGCACCGAGACGCTTGCCGAACGCCGCATGGACCGCTCGATCCGAGAGGCTCTCTCCGGCATGAGCGTCGACGACGAGATGTTCGACGAAAAGTCCGAAGACGAAACCAAGAACCATTGACCATTAATACAACAGGGTGATGAAATGCCGAAAGTGACAGTGCTCCCCCATGAAACGCTTTGCCCGGAAGGCCTTGTATTTGAAGCCGCTACGGGTGAGAACCTTGCCCGTGCTTTGCTTGCGCACGGCGTGAAGATCGAGCATGCGTGCGAATTTTCGTGCGCATGCGCAACCTGCCACGTGATCATTCGCGAAGGCTTCGACACGCTCGACGAGCCTGACGACAACGAGCTTGATCATCTTGATACCGCTTGGGGCGCCGGCGTGCTTTCTCGTCTTTCCTGTCAGACGAAGGTCGGCGAAGGCGACATCACGGTCGAAATCCCGAAGTACAGCCGAAACCACGCCCGCGAGGAGTAAGTCATGTCGCTCAAGTGGACGGATGCCCAGGCGATCGCCGAGGCGCTTTACGATGCGGATCCGGATCTTGATCCGCTCACGATCTCCTTTGTGAAGCTCCATGACATGGTCTGTGCGCTTGCCGACTTTGACGACGATCCCGAAGCGTCCAATGAGAAGATCCTTGAAGGGATCCTCATGAAGTGGCTTGACGAGCGCGATTGAGTTCAGATTTTAAACAAGGCAAAACGGCAGCCGTCCCAGTGGGAATGCTGCCGTTTTTGTTTCTGATTGCAGGCCGAGGCTAGAGTGCGCCG
>JAXZEJ010000217.1:0-4233 GCA_037424205.1 bacterium
GTTATACCAAAAATATATGATTTAGCCCTTGCAATTGGGGAGCTGACCATGTATTACTTTTCAGCTGTGGCGGCCTTCGGACGATCGGTTTTGAGCTTTGCCGCGGCTTCTTCGGCCTTGAGCTTCTTTACCAAAGCGCGAGGCTTGCCACGGTACTTGGACTCTATTACAGGTTTGCCCTTGAGATAGTTGACGGCTTGCTGGAGTTGCCAATCTTTGGCATCGCCGAACATATACAGGTAGTCGGGGATCTGCCCTTCTTCGTCGTCATAGGGCAAGTCTTTGAACAGATCATCATCGTCCTTCTTTTCATCTTGGTTGAGAAGATGGTGCGTCAGATCGGCTTCTCGGATTTGGAAGGAGGGGTAGTTGCCCTTAGGGGTGTCGTCAACATAAACGTCGGGGATGATCCCCTTGGCTTGAATGGAGCGGCCTGACGGAGTGTAATAGCGGGCTGTCGTGAGCTTCACTGCCACGGTTTTGTCGTCGAACTTCATCGGTATGATTGTCTGCACGGATCCTTTGCCGAAGGAGCGGTCCCCCATGATGGTTGCGCGCTTGTGATCCTGTAGGGCGCCCGCTACGATTTCAGAGGCTGAGGCCGATGAGGAGTTGATCAGAACGACGATTGGAACGTTTTTGGCAATTGGAGGCAGTTCGGAAAGTGCTTTCACGGCGTTGCCTGCTCGGTAGTCGGCTTCTATGGCTTTAAACGTATATTCGGATTGAGGTTGGCGACCTTTCGTGGAGACGACGTCCGTCCCCTTTGGTAGAAAGGCGGCGGAGACGCCAATGGCTGCTTGAAGCAAGCCGCCCGGGTCGTTGCGCAAGTCGAGTACGAGTCCTTCGAGATGTCCGCTCTTCGAAAGCTCTCCGAGGAATTTCGCGAGGTCTTCGGCAGTTCGTTCTTGAAACTGCGAGATGCGGATATAGCCCACGTTGCCGTCGAGTTTTTTCATCTTGACGGATTGCGTTTTAATGAGTGCGCGGACAATCGAGAAGTTGAGCGGTTTGTTGGCTCCTTTGCGGGCTACTACAAGCTCTATCTTGGTGTTAGGTTCGCCGCGCATGAGTTTGACGGCTGCATTTAGCGACATGTCAGCAACGGACTTGCCGTCAATGCGTGTAATGATGTCGCCTGCACGGATACCAGCACGTGCTGCAGGTGTATCGTCGATCGGAGAAATGATGCGCACGCCGGCAGGATCCTTTGTTACCTCAAGGCCAAGCCCGCCAAAAGAGCCTTGCGTGCTTTCGGTCATATCCTTATAGCCTTCGACATCAAGAAAGCTGGAATGCGGGTCAAGACCGCTGACCATACCTTCAACAGCGGATTGAAGGAGTTTGGCGTCGCTGACGTCGTCGACGTAGAAGTCCTTGATGGCGTTGAAGGCACTCGTGAACTGGCGGATTTCCGTAAGGGGCAGAGGAGATGCCGTTTGTTTTTCGGCATATGCGGATATGCCGATGGTGGAGAGGGCGCCGGCGCAGATGCCTGCGCACAGCAGTGTGAAGGATCGAAGCTTGTGCATGATGTTCTTATATGCCCAGCGGGAGAGGAGGATCTCCGTGAGGGTAAATGGATTACGGTTTCAGCCAGGGTTGGGGATTAATGGGTTTGCCCTTGTAGCGGAGCTCAAAGTATAAGCCTGGCTCGCCAAGCCCTCCCGAGATACCTACGGAACTAATAGTTTCGCCTTGTTTGACGGTATCGCCGACATTTTTGAAAATCGATTCATTGTTGCCATAAATCGACATATATGTGTTGCCGTGGTCGATGATTATGAGATTGCCGAATCCGCGAAGCCAGTCGGAGAAGACAACTTTGCCTGCGGCGCAAGCCGAGACTTCAGAACCTTCGAGAGCACGGAACTGCATGCCTTGCCATGTGGCACCAGCCTGATCTTGACGTTCGGTTCCGAAGCGGCCTACGACCGTGCCTTTAACAGGACGGTTGAGTCGGCCTTTCAGCTTGCCGAAGTTGCCAACCTGGGGCGTATAGGCAGTATTTGGATTTTTAGTCGGACGTCGTATGGCTTGTTTTTTGGCGGCTTCTTCTTCGAGACGTCGTTCTTTTTCAAGGCGAGCGTCAATGGCGGCTACCAGAGAACTCAGGCGGGCTTGGTCTTTTTTGAGTTTGTCGATTCGTGCTTGATGGGACTTTATTTCGGATTGGAGCTTGCCGTAAGCAAGTTGGCGCTCTTGCTTCTCCTTGAGAAGAGATTTGCGCTCCTTTTCTTCCTCCTGCTGGATGCGAGCAAGCTCTCGATGCTGGTTAAGATGTTTTTCAGAGAGGTTCCGAATATTATTTTGCCGTTCTTCCAGATCGGCGATTGCAACTTGTTGTGCATGAGCAAGGTAATTGAGTTTGCCCTTGTCGCTTGCGAGCGTGCTCGGATTTATACCGCCGATAAGGTTCTGCCAGTGGCTGCGTCGGCTGTTGATGTACTGAGCTTTAGCAATCTGGGCGACTGTATTTTCAGCGTCCTTGAGGTTGTTGGCTACGTTGCTACCGCTTTTTCGGAGTTTGGCAAGCTCATCTTCGACCCCGCGTTTTTCCTCTCGGAGGTCGCGAAGCTTGCGGTTGGCTAAAGAAATGGCTTGGTCGGCATTCTTGAGTGCCAAGCTAGTCTCTTCACTGCGAGCTTCGCGTGCATCAAGCTCGGCCTGCAGGCTCTGGAGCTTTTGCTCGATATTGGCGCGCTGTCCCTCAACGCGCTTCTTTTCCTGAGCAGCCTTGTGCTGGGCGGAGGCGGCAAGCGCATCCGAGCTGTCGTGGATCGGGGCAAGCCACAGCACGCTTGCAAGGAAGACGGTGCAGAAATATTTCAGGCGAAAGCGGTTCACTGTGGGGAAAATGCGAGGGATGGGAGGGTAAATGTAAGGAAAGTTCGTACTTTCCATAATGCTCATCATAACGGCAAAAGGGCCCTATGAGGGTGCTTCTCGTCTACAATCATTTAATTCGCCTCTGTTCTTTTAGCGCAAGTTCAAGTCTAGGGAGGGAGGCATCCGATCCTTATTCGAACTCAATTAACATGTCGCAGTTTTTCATTGACAACAGCTTGCTGATCGTCGTGATCGCGGTTTCGGTCCTTGGTCTCCTCATTCCGATTGTTAACACTCGTCGTTATGCGCCGGAAGTATCGCCTGCTCAGGCGACCGAACTTATCAACCATCATGGCGCACAGCTTGTCGACGTGCGCAAGGCGGCTGATTTTGCAAAGGGACATATTGCCAATAGCCGCAATATTCCGGCTGATCAAATTCAGAATGAGTTTGGCAAGCTCAAGCGCGAACGTCCGGTGATTCTTGTTGACCAAACTGGTGTTGGTTCTCGTCCTGTTGCTCGTTTGCTCCGTGGCGTGGGCTTTCAGCAGGTGACCATTCTCGAACGCGGTATCGTAGGGTGGCTTCAGGCCAAGATGCCGCTTGAATAATTCGAAAGCGTCCCC
The DNA here is from genome assembly GCA_037424205.1 of bacterium. Classification (GTDB taxonomy): domain Bacteria; phylum Pseudomonadota; class Gammaproteobacteria; order Burkholderiales; family Burkholderiaceae_F; genus Sutterella. Next base: position 3,456 of record JAXZEJ010000217.1, read on the forward strand.
ATATCTAAAGAAAGCGCCTGTCGAAAAAATCGCCGGGCATTGTTTACAGTTGTTTAATTCCGGTTGCCCGCGGGGCTGCCGGGCAAGGAATCTAAAATGGCAGAAAACGAAAACGCCCAGACTCAGGATAATCAGCAGCCCCAGCAGGACGCCGCTTCTGAACCGGTGTTCCAGCTTCAGCGTTGCTATCTCAAGGACGCTTCCCTTGAAATGCCGCATGCTCCTGAAATTCTTCTTCAGCCGCAGCCGGAACAGCCGCAGGTTGACATCAAGTTTGAAGTCAGCCAGAAAACCGTGGCTGAAGCACTCTATGATGTGACCGTCCGCGGTACCATCACGGTCAAGGCTGGTGATAAGGTGATCATCCTTGTTGAAGGTACGCAGTCTGGTCTGTTTGCCATTCATGGCATTCCGGTTGAAGCCCTCCAACACGTTACTAACGTTGTTTGTCCGTCCATGGTTTATCCGTACCTCCGTGCCAATCTCGCTGATCTCATGAATCGTGCCAATGTCCCGCCGGTTCATCTGCCGGAAGTGAATTTTGAAATCCTCTATCAGCAGCGCCTTGCTCAGGCCAACGCTCAGTCCGAAGCTGCGGCTCAGGCCTAATAGGCAGTTGATTTGAAAGCAAAAGGCAACCTTTGGGTTGCCTTTTGTTTGTCTGCTTTCTGGTGATTGCGGGGGATTTAAGCGAAATGCGGTGAATGATGTTGGTACAATTGAGCGAAAAGTGCATCATGTTCGACGCTGAATTTGCCAAGCACCTCCGGCTGGCAGC
>JAXZEJ010000218.1:0-7956 GCA_037424205.1 bacterium
CCTGCGCTCGGGACTTCCACCCGTTAGATTGTGCCCATGCCTGGCACACCACAAAGAGGGATCGTTCAGAAATGAACGGTCCCTCTTCCTTTTCCCGTTATCCGGCCTCCCGCCATCAATACAGCCGTCCTCTTCAGCCTGCCGCATCCTCGAGTTCGACGCCCCCCATTCCGAAGAATCCAACTGCGTAGCTCAGACCTAAACGGATGACGCCCCAAATCGTCATCCTTCGACACAAACCGGGCGCAAACGCAAATAGCAGCGCATCTTCGACATCAACCGAATGGTTCGATGCCGTTCGCTTGACGACATTCCGCCTTTGCCGCCTCTCCTCGTTCACAATCAAGGCTCGGCTCCGCCGGGAGCACTCGATCGTCAGGATCGTCGCGGCGAACATGATCTTCACGCGGATCCTCATCGTTCCCGGCATTGACTGCATCCAATGCCGTACCAGTTCTTTGCTCCGACAAGCCTTTCAGCTCACTGTTCAAAATTACAGCCGCCAGCTCCTTTTGACGAGAGAAAAAAAACCGGTCATCTTGCGACGACCGGCAAATTTGGAGTTTAGGTTCAAATGCGGGTAAATCAGTCCGGCTTAGCGGCTGCGGACGAACACCTGAGTATGGATGTGATCGGCCGGAATCGTGCGGTACTGAAGAATGATGTTGCGCACATATTCAACGAAGAGCGAGGAGCCGCAGAGATAGACATCGCTTTCGGCGTCCATGCACGCATGTCTCAGCGTGGCGGGCATCAGCTTGCCGGTGAACTGGTAGTCCTGGCCGACGTGCTCGTCAGAGCGCGGTTCGGTATAGCCGACGGCCATCCCGTGGTCCGGAATCAGCTTGACAAGATTCCTCGTTTCTTCCTGAAGCGGGAAATGATCGCCGTTCTTCGTTGAATAAATGAGATGCACGCGGCGAAGCGGATGATCGGTTGCAATCTCGGAAAGCATCGCAACCATCGGGGTGATGCCGATGCCTTCCGCAATCATGACGACGGGAGTTTCGCGATCATCAAGCACAAAGCCGCCGGCGGGTTCGGACACTTCGATTTCATCGCCCACATGCAGGGACTGGGTCAGTTCTGCAGAAAGAGCCCCGCGGTCGTTGTCGAGAACCTTGATCGTGATGCGGTAGCAGCCTTCGTCCGGCGTGCTGCAAAGGGTGTAGGCACGCGGTTCGAAGCCTTCAAGACGAAGCGCCACGCCCTGGCCGGCGCGGAAGGAAGGCATCGGCTGGCCGTCTGCCGGCATCAGCGTGAAGGTCGTCGTGTCCACGCATTCATGCTTGCGGTTCATCACCTTGAATTTACGCCAGCCCTTCCATTCAACAAACGCCGGCGCCTTCACTTCATCAGCGTGCACTTCCTTCTTTTCAAAAAATCCAAACATGATGCTCCTCCTTTGCAACGTTGGGTTCGCATGATGCCAAACAGCATTCAATATCGGTCATGTTAATGCCGCCAAGCATCAGCGCCTTGTTGATTTAAAGCATACCCCTAGTTCTTTAGTAGTACCTCTTTAGTATTGCTTTTTGTTGACTAATTAGGCAATTCGAACTAGTCCTTCCACATCTTGTACCTCGTTAGTGTTACGAACATACCCTTAACTGCCGTTAAAACCCATGAAAACAGGTAACCTGCATGTCACATGCCATGGAGCAAAAAGGAACCGAATCACACTCAACGGATGAGTCAAAATCACTTGAACATTCCGCCGCATTTTCATCACCCAAAAGAAAGCCGGCCCGTCTGCGGAGACGGCCGGCTTGGAATGGCATTTGCGTGTTGATGCGCCTTCAACTCATCAGATCTTGAGGATCTCGCGACGATAGTACTGAAGCTCCTCAATGCTCTCCTCAATGTCGGAGAGCGCCTGGTGCTTTGTCGCCTTCTGGACGTTTCTCGTCTTTTCGGGCGCCCAGCGGCGGGTGAGTTCCTTGAGGGTCGAGACGTCAAGATAGCGGTAATGGAAGTAGTCCTCAAGATTCGGGAGCCAGCGCGCCATGAAGCGACGGTCCTGGCCGATCGTGTTGCCGCACATCGGGCTCTTGCCCTGGGGCACGAAGCGGCGGAAGGTTTCGATGAAGATCTTCTCGCACTCGGCCTCGTCGACGGTGCTTTCCCTGACGCGGGCCACGAGCCCCGAACGCGTGTGCGTGTCGGTGTTCCAGTCGTCCATGCTGTTGAGCACTTCGTCGCTCTGATGCACGGCGACCACGGGGCCCTTGTGCAGAATGTTGAGATTCTTGTCGGTAATGATTGCCGCGACTTCGATCACGCGGTTCACCTCGGGCTGCAGCCCGGTCATCTCCATGTCGATCCAGATCAGGTTGTCGTCCGAATACGAAGGATCTCGTTCAATGTCGTTCGTCATGGCTTGTCGTTCATTCAAAAAATGGGTTCGTGCACAGTCGCTGCGGACTCGGCGAATCTTCCTGACGGGACGCCGATCCGCCATAATATAGGATTATCGTCTTTTTTCCTCAATTCCGTTCTCAGAGCTGCGCTCCCCGCCGTTTTTTGCCTCATGTCCCTGCACGCCACCTTCATCGAGCACACCTTCGCAAGCGTCCTCACGCTTTACGTGACGCTCGAGTGCGCGATCACGATCATGCAGACCCGCGCAGCCGAGAAGTCCTGCAAAAAGGTTCCCAAAGGCTTTGAAAACAAGCTTTCGCTCGCCGCCGTTCGAAAGGCGGCCGACTACACGGGCGAACTGGCACAGGCAAATCTTCTCCTGACGGTCGTCGGCGCCTGCTTTGCGCTCGTCATGACGTTCGGCCACGGATTCAACATTCTCACGGCCATTGTGCAGACCTTGTGCGGCACGGGCATTCCCGCGCACTGGGTTCTCATCAACCTGATCGTTCTCCTCATGTTCCTCATCGAGCTCCCGTTTGACTGGTGGGCCCGATACCGCGTGAAGGAACGCTACGGCTACATGCGTGAGCCCCGTCGGCACTGGCTCTCCCGCACCCTTTCCGAAGCCCTCTGGGGCTGGCTCGTCTTCATGCCGTTCTCAGCCCTGCTTCTCACCGTCTTCGAATACGCTGGATCGGACTGGTGGAAGATCGCCTGGGCGCTCTGGACGGCCTATCTGCTCTGGCGATGGAAGCTCTCAAGCGTCTACGGCGTCTTCTGGAAGCGTCGCAGCCGGCCTTTTAAAAACCTGGAAACCCGCGAGGCCGTGCGGGAAAGCCTCCGCCGCCAAGGCATCACCATGACCGAGATGGTCGTCATGACCCGTCCCGCCTCCTGGGAACACTCGAGCATCGTGCTCTCCGGCTGGGGCTTCAAGCGCCGGGTCATCGTCTTCGCGCACGTCGCGCACCTGCTCAACCGCGAAGAGCTTGTCGGGCTCGTCGCCCACGAAGCCGCGCACATCCGGCACTTTCACGGCGTCATCCGATTCCTCATCAACGCGCTCATCTCCTATTTCTTCTGCTGGCTCGCAGGCTGGGGCGCCACGCACGTGCAGTTCTTCCACGGCTTCAACTATTCGACCCTGCTCACGCTCGACATGCCGGGCACACACGCAGGCTACGTCTGCGCGGTCGCACTCGTCGTCTTCCCGATGCTTCTCTACCCGATCCTGCCGCTGCTCAATCTGACTGCACGCCTCATTCAGTACGACGCCGACCTTTACGCCGCACGCATCGTCGGTCCCGACACCATGATCAGCGCACTCGTCAAGCTCCACAAGGACACGACGACCTCGCTCTCTCCGTCGCTCGTCTATTCGCTCGTGCACTACAAGCGCCCGCATCCGGGCATGCGCGTCGGCAATCTGCTTCGCCTCAAGCGCCTCTCCGATTCGGACTCCCGGCTGGCAAGATTCCTCTTTCCGAGACCCGCCGTCACGAAATCTTCCGACGTCGCGTCCCGGCCTACCGAAGCAGACTAAACTACATCACCGACTGTTTTTTTTCGCGGACTCGATCCGCCCACGTTTTCCATGGCCAAATATTCCCGCAAGCCCCGTCAGAATGCCGAAGCCGCCGGCCCGCTCATCACAGGCCGAGTCACCGCCGGTCACGGCCGCCACTACTTTGTGACGACCGACGACGGCACCGTTCTTGAAGCACATCGACGCGGCAAGAAGGGCGACGTCGTCGTGGGCGACATCGTCGAGTGCACCGAGCCCGTCTCCGGCGTGTCCGCCATCGAATCCATCCGCGACCGACGCAATCTCCTCTACCGCTCCGACGAGTGGCGCATCAAGTCGCTCGCCGCGAACATCGATCTCGTCTGCATCGTCTTCGCCTCCCGACCGACCTTCAATCCCTGGTTTATCTGGAAGGCTCTTCTTGCGGCCCATCAGGCCGGCATTCCGGCGCTCGTCATCCGCAACAAGTCTGAGCTCGCCGAAGGCGCCGAAGAGGCCGAAGCCGCCGTCAAGCTTCTTGAATCGATCGGCCACGACGTCGTGACCGTCTCCGCCACAGGAGAACCCGAAGCCACCCGCGCCCGCCTTCTTGAAAAGCTCGAGGGCAAGGCCTCCCTTCTCGTCGGCCAGTCCGGCATGGGCAAGTCCACGATCCTCAACCTTCTCGTCCCGCACGCCCAGGCCGCCACGCGCGAATTCTCTGTAGCCCTCAACCTCGGCAAGCAGACGACCACCGCAGCCCGCTGGTACGACGCCAAGGACGACGACTGGCAGGGCAGCGTCGTCGACACCCCGGGCTTCCAGGAATTCGGCCTCGCGCACCTCTCCCTCAACGACATCCTGCGCGCCATGCCCGACATCGCCGCCCATGTCACCGGCTGCCGCTTCTTCAACTGCCGCCACCTTGAGGAACCCGGCTGCGGGGTCAAGGCCGCCGTTGAGGCCGGCGAAATCGATGAGGCGCGCTACGCCTTCTACAAGTCGCTCGCCGTCCACGCGGACACGCTTCCCCTATAATCGATTTTCCGACTCACGCTCCACGAAGGTCCACGACATGGCTGAGGTTATTCCCATTGCTTCGAAACCCGCTCCCGTGCGCAGTCTTCCGATTCCGCAGACGGGCGTCGTGCACCGCACGAACGGACACTGGACCGACAACCGCGGCCGTCCCCTCAGGGATCTTCGCATCTCCGTCACGGATCACTGCAACTTCCGTTGCCGCTACTGCATGCCCAAGGAGAAGTTCAGCAATCCGCACGCCTTTCTCGCCCACACGGAGCTCCTCACCTTTGAGGAAATCCTTCGCATCGCGCGCATCGTGGTCGCCAACGGCGTGGAAAAGCTCCGCCTCACAGGCGGGGAGCCGCTCCTTCGAAAGGGCCTTGAGGACCTTGTAAGGGATCTTCGTCAGCTCAAGACGCCCGACGGTCGCGACATCGACATCGCGCTCACGACAAACGCCTCCATTCTCAAGAAGAAGGCTCTAGCGCTTCGCGACGCTGGCCTCGACCGCATCACGATCAGCCTAGACGCCATCGACGAAGAGATCTTCCAAGGCTTCAACGACGTGGGCTTTCCCGCCTCAACCGTACTCGACAACATCCGCTTCGCCGCCGATCTCGGCTTTCGCGTCAAGGTCAACACCGTCGTCAAGCGCGGCGTCAACGAATCCGAAGTCGTTCGCATCTGCGAACATTTCCGCGGCACCGGCATCATCCCGCGATTCATCGAGTACATGGACGTTGGTACTTCCAACGGCTGGCGCATGACCGACGTCGTTCCCTCGGCCGAAATCGTCGAGATGATCCGAGCCCAATGGCCCGTCGAGCCCGTCGGGGCCAACTATCCCGGCGAAACCGCCTCCCGCTGGCGCTACAAGGACGGCGCCGGCGAATTCGGCTGCATCTCCTCCGTCACGCAGGCCTTCTGCGGCGAATGCTCGCGCGCCCGCCTCAGCATGGACGGCCGCCTCTACCTCTGCCTCTTCGCCACCGAAGGCTACGACATCCGCACGATGCTCCGCGGCGGCGCAACCGATTTCGAAATCGAGGAGGCTCTCGGCCGCATCTGGACCGCCCGCGACAACCACTATTCCGAACTTCGCTCCCTCGGGATCGCGCCCGAGCGCGCCAAGATCGAAATGAGCTACATCGGCGGCTGACTTCAGCTAGGCATCATGCCTTAGATCGGAAGGTTTCAGGCCCTTCATTGGGACAGAACGCGTCCGCGTCCGTATACTTGAAGGTCCGTATAAAAGTCTTCGCCCCTCCAGCGGCCTGTTCGCGCCATTTGTGCGCCCATTTTTGCGTCCTTTTTTTTCGACGGCATTCACAGGCCCGCCATGCGTTGACGAACCGCCCGGCTCCCCCGCCGGGCGAGCATTCAATATAAGAAAGAGTCCCCCTATGTTCAGCAATCCCACTGCGATCACTTTTGTAGGCTACCTGCTCGTCATGGTCTGCGTCGGGTTCTACGCCTACTATCACACCCGCAGCTACGGCGACTACATTCTGGGCGGCCGAAGCCTCGGCGGCTTTGTGACGGCCCTCTCGGTCGGCGCCTCCGACATGTCCGGCTGGCTCCTGATGGGCCTGCCGGGCGCGGTCTTCCTCGCCGGCATCTCCCAGTCCTGGATCGGCATCGGCCTCATCCTCGGCTCCTACATCAACTGGTGCATCGTCGCCTCGCGCCTGCGCGTCTACACGGAAAAAACCCACAACGCGCTCACGCTTCCCGACTACTTCTCCCACCGCTTCGAGGACAAGCAGAACCTTCTGCGCATCATGTCCGCAGTCGTGATCCTGCTCTTCTTCACGATCTACTGCGCTTCAGGCGTCGTCGCCGGCGCCCGCCTCTTCGAAAACACGTTCCACATGCCCTATGAGACGGCGCTCCTTCTCGGCGCCGCCGCCACGATCTGCTACGTCTTCGTGGGCGGCTTCCTCGCCGTCTCCTGGACCGACACCATCCAGGCCCTGCTGATGTGCATCGCGCTCATCGTGACGCCGATCGCCGTCATGTACGACCTCGGCGGCTTCACCGCTGCCACCGAGCGCGTTGCGAGCATCGATCCGAAGATGCTCAACATTCTCGAAGGCCACACCTTCATCGGCATCGTGAGCCTTCTCGCCTGGGGCCTCGGTTATTTCGGCCAGCCGCACATTCTCGTGCGCTTCATGGCCACCCGCTCCATCAAGGTGATCCCGAACGCCCGCCGCGTCGCCACGCTCTGGATGCTCTTCTGCCTCTCCGGCGCCGTCGGCGTCGGCTTCTTCGGCGCGGCCTTCTTCGCCGAACACCGCGACGTCGCCGCGCTTGTCGAGCAGAACCACGAGCGCGTCTTCATCGTGCTCTCCGGCCTTCTCTTCAACCCCTGGATCGCCGGCATCCTGATGTCCGCCATTCTCGCGGCCGTCATGTCCACTCTTTCCTGCCAGCTGCTCGTCTGCTCGTCGACCCTGACCGAAGACTTCTACCGCACCTTCATCCGCCGCAACGCCACCCAGCGCGAGCTCGTCTGGTTCGGCCGCGCCATGGTGCTCCTCGTCTCCATCGTCGCCGTCTGGCTCGCACGCGACCCCAACAGCCTCGTGCTCTCGCTCGTCTCCTACGCCTGGGCCGGCTTCGGCGCCGCCTTCGGCCCCGTCATCATCATGTCGCTATGGTGGCGCCGCATGACCCGCAACGGCGCGCTCGCCGGCATGGTCACGGGCGCCGTCACCGTCCTCGTCTGGAACCACTTCGCATGGCTCGGCCTCTACGAAATCCTCCCGGGCTTCGCATTCAGCCTCATCGCCATCACCTTCGTGAGCCTCCTCGACAAGGCCCCCTCAAAGAACGTCGCCAAGACCTTCGACGACGTCCAGGCCATCGTCCGCAGCAACAAGGCTTGATTTTCTTGCAAGCCTTCCGTCTAAAAAGAGGAGCCCGCCAGGCTCCTCTTTTCACATGCGCGCACGCATTCCTCCTCACTGTTCGCCACAGTCAAATCGGCTAAAATCTCTGACAGCGCTTATCAAGGACCGGCAAGCCTGCCGGTCCTTCTTCTGTTTTTGCGGCGAGTCCCG
>JAXZEJ010000219.1:0-11106 GCA_037424205.1 bacterium
CGCTCTATCAATAGGGCGACAAAAAAGGCAGTCTTACAATGATACGCGCTAGAGGCGTAAGAAAAAACCGGCCTGCAGAACTGCAGGCCGGTTTTCAGGGATACGGAGTTCGCCGATTAGTGAAGACCGGCGGCATCGCGCAGGAGGGCGGCCTTGTCGGTCTTTTCCCACGTGAATTCCGGTTCTTCACGGCCGAAGTGACCATAAGCGGCGGTCTTAGAGTAAATCGGACGGCGAAGATCAAGCATCTGGATAATGCCGCGCGGTCGCAGATCGAAGTGGGCGCGTACGAGCTTGGCAATCTGGTCGTCGGGGATTACGCCGGTGCCGTTCGTGAACACGGTAATGTTCATCGGTTCTGCAACGCCGATAGCGTAGGCAACCTGAACCTGGCATTTGGTGGCAAGGCCAGCGGCAACAATATTCTTGGCAACGTAGCGGCAGGCATATGCAGCGGAACGGTCAACCTTCGTCGGATCCTTGCCGGAGAAGGCGCCGCCACCATGCGGGCAGTAGCCGCCGTATGTGTCAACGATGATCTTTCGGCCAGTCAGACCGCAGTCGCCCTGAGGACCGCCAACCACGAAACGACCGGTCGGATTGATAAGGAAGCGGGTGTCGTTGAGCCATTCGGCCGGCATGACCGGGCGGATGATCTTTTCGATGACTTCCTCGATGAATTCAGGCTTCATGTGCTTGCCTTCGGACATTTCCGGGGCATGCTGGGTGGAGAGCACGATTGTGTCGCAACCGACAGGCTTGCCGTCGCGATAGCGGAGCGTCACCTGACTCTTAGCATCCGGACGGAGCGTCGGGAAGGAACCGTTCTTGCGAACGATGCTCTGTCGTTCGACGAGACGGTGAGCATAGTAGATCGGTGCGGGCATGAGCGTCGGCGTTTCATCGCAGGCGTAGCCGAACATCAGCCCTTGGTCGCCAGCGCCGAGGTTGAGTTCGTCGTCAGCAGCGCTGTCGACACCCTGAGCGATGTCCTGAGACTGCTTGTCGTAGCCGACGAGTACGGAGCAACCCTTGTGGTCAATGCCGTATTCGGTGTTGTCGTAACCGATGCGCTTGAGAACATCGCGGGTGAGGCCAATATAGTCGACATTGGCGTTCGTAGTGATCTCGCCAGCGAGAACAACGAGACCGGTGGTGCAAAGAGTTTCCGCGGCAACGCGGCTCATGGGATCCTGTTCAAGACAGGCATCGAGGACGGCGTCAGAGATCTGGTCCGCGACTTTGTCGGGATGACCTTCACTGACGGATTCGGAAGTAAAAAGAAATTCGCTGGCCATTGCCATACTCCATTAGGAATTTGAAGGACAGCGCCTAACGCAATGAGGTATGTCGACTGCCAGTCGATTGCGCAAGACGCTTTAGCGGAATTTGTTCATCGCCCCGCAAGTTGTCTTTGTTAACTCGGCGAACGCTGAATAATACAACCATCAGGGCTTCAGCGCCACTGTGAAAGTGAATGAATCTGCAGGTTGTATTTGTTCATACACACATGTATTGTGAAGTTCTTTCCTTTCGTTTTGCTGAAGGGGCGGTATGAAATGGACAATTCTTGTCTGCTTGGTGACTGTTGGTTTGGCGGAGTGTACGGTTATTGAGAGATGTTCGGCTTCTGTGTACTTTCTAGCAATCAAGGGAAGGATATGGTTGTGAAGGCTTCTGACGGTTCGGAGTGTGGGTTCGGTGTCTCCCTGGGCGGGATGCGTTGATGAGTGAAGCTTTACCGGGAGCTTGTAGGCAAGAGGTCGTTCTGAGCAGAAAGTTCTGACAGCCTCAATGTTCTCTGCTATTGAGTTGGAACAGGCGCTTTCTGACGGTTAGGAAGTAGCTGGAAAACTTCCTGTATAGTACTCAACGTTGATTTGGAGATGTGCCATATAAGAGGAGTCTTGCTTCGTTATAGAACCGTGTCTTTCAATGTTCTAGGAACGATTGCTTTAAGCGGCATGTAAACCTTTTGGCAAGGTCAGCAATCAAACTACAGCGGTATTCTCTTATCGATTATCTAAACGAGATTGTCGAAGAGGGGGGATGGAAACCGAAGTGGGCTGTTTGATACAGCCAGTGGTGATGACTTAAAACTGGTGCTGCGATTTCCTGATTCATTCTTCCATTCTTTAGAGCGGAGGGTGATCATCAATTGTTTGGATTACTTTTCATTTACGGACGCACGACATGGACTGGTTGCTGAGGCTGTTTTCAAAGCTCCCGTTGCGTTTTTTGCAGACGTTAGGCGCAGGCATCGGCGGCCTGACCTTTAAATTGTCCTCGGCTACGAGAGCTAGAGCGATGGAGAATCTGAAGTTGGCTGGCTATGATGAGCCGCATCTGCATGAGCGCGTGGGTCGTAATGCCGGTCGGCAGGCCATGGAGAGCATTTGGGTATGGTATCGGCCGGCTGAAACGGTTCTCAAGCGTGTCAGTATTTCGCTTGAAGCCGAGACAATGATCAGAGAATCTGTTGAAAGTGGTCGCCCGATAGTTTTTCTAACACCACACGTGGGATGCTTTGAAGTGTTGCCGGTTTGGTTTGCGGCGACATTGTTTGAACAGACGGGCCGTGGAATTTCAATACTATATCGGCCGCCCAAGGTGAGCCTTCTCCGAAAGATTGTGGGCGAGGCACGTCAGGCGCCTGGTATTCAGGCTTGTCCTACGACGATTGCGGGGGTGAAAAAGATGATCCGCAACATGAAGCAGGGATACACTTTTGGTGCGTTGCCAGACCAAGTGCCTTCCAAGGGAGAAGGGGTCTGGGCAGACTTTTTCGGCCGTCCTGCCTATACGATGACTCTTCCGGTGCGAGTTGCGCATCAATTCAATGCAGATCGCTTTTTTGTCTGGGGAGTGAGAAGTGGCGACGGTTGGCGTATTGAGGTCTATAAATGGGATGAGCCTCTTACCGGTGATATCAGACAGGATGCTGCGGCAATGAATCGTCAGATTGAGGCTGTCATTCGTCGCATGCCTGAGCAGTACGCCTGGAGCTATAACCGCTACAAGATTCCTGCGGGAGCGCATCCCATGCAGGCCGGAGACAATAAGTGAACGTTTTCTTTGCTAAGTTCTGGATCCGCGTGGTCCGATCGATGAAGAATTTGCCGATGTCTGTACGAGAGGGATTAGCAAGAGTTATTGCTAGGATTCTCTGGCTGGCAATCCCGAAGCGCCGACATGTCATCAAGACGAATCTGAATCTTTGTTTTCCAGAACTTTCCAAGGCTGAACGTGATGCACTTGCTCATCGCGTTTATGTGCGCCTTGCGCGTGCAGTGATTGACCATGGAACGCTTTGGGAGTCCGACAAAGAAACGATTCAGAAGTTTGTTACGTTCGAGGGATTGGAGAATCTTTTAGAAAACGAAAACAAACCTGTTATCGTTGTGGCGCCGCATTTCGCGGGGCTTGATGCCGCTGGTATTGCGCTCAATACCTATGTCCGCGGCGTTTCGCTGTATCAAAAACAGAGCAATCCGGCTTGGGATGAAGCTGTATTGGCAGGGCGCAAGCGTTTCTCGGATCCGGTTCTGATTGCCAAGAGTAATGAGAGCGACCTGCGGCCTGTGCTACGTGCCATCAAGGAAGGGCTTCCATTCTACTATCTTCCAGATATGGATCACGGCGTCAAGAATTCAATCTTTATTCCGTTTTTCGGTGTTCAAGCGGCTACGTTGCCTATGGTCTCGCGTCTTGCTCGCGTGACTAAGGCCAAGGTTCTTTGGTGCATTGCTACCATGACTGACGAAGGCTATCACGTCATCATTTCCAAACCGTGGGAAAACTTTCCGACAGCAGATTTTGAGGCGGATACTCGAAGACTAAACAGTGAACTCGAAGAATGGATTCGTGCGTATCCCGATCAGTATCTTTGGGTGCATCGCCGTTTTAAGACTCGTCCAGAGGGTGAACAATCACTCTACTAAAAATGTCTGCACATAAAGGCCTGAAATGAGAACGTTGAAATTTACAAAAATGCAGGGTGCCGGCAATGACTTTGTGATGCTCGATGGCATTCGGCAGAGTATTGAACCGACTCCTTCACTTATTCGCTTCCTTGCTGACCGTCGCTTTGGCATTGGTGCTGATCAGATACTGATGGTTGAGCACGCTCGGATTTCGGGAGTTGATTTCCGCTATCGTATTTTTAATTGTGATGGTGATGAGGTCGAGCAATGTGGAAATGGTGCTCGTTGCTTTGCCGTTTTTGTGCGTGAGGAAGGACTCACGGATAAGAGTCGCATTCGCGTTGAAACGATGAGGGCTGTTATTGAACCCGAGGTTAGGCCTGATGGTCGTGTTACGGTGAATATGGGGCCAGCTCGCAAGGTTCCGGAAGAATTGCCGTTCGTTCCTGACGGCCTCGAATGTCTCGCGGAAGGCGCGTCGAAGATATATCATGCGCATTTCTCCAATGCGGATGCTTGGTTTTCGGCTGTATCCATGGGAAATCCGCATGCTGTGATCCGTGTTGATGATGTCGACGTTGCCCCGGTGGCGGAAGTTGGTTCGCAGATGGAGCATTTTTCTGCCTTTCCTAGCCGTGTCAATGTGGGGTTCCTGCAGGTTGTTTCCCGGACGAGCGGTAGGCTCCGTGTTTGGGAGAGGGGCGCAGGGGAAACGCTTGCTTGTGGTACAGGGGCTTGTGCAGTTGCTGTCGAAGGGATCAGCCGTGGTTGGTTCGATGAAGAGGTGACTCTTCAGGCTCGTGGAGGCGAACTCACTATTCACTGGGAAGGTCTCAAGACGCCGGATGCTCCCGTACTTATGACGGGGCCGGCGACGACTGTTTTTAAAGGTGTCATCACTATTCCTGAAGGCATTTAAATCATGATTGATCTGATTCTGAAGAAAAACAAGGAACGTTCTTTGTTGCGCCGTCATCCGTGGGTCTACGATACGGCAGTTCAAAAGGTAGCGTGCAATTCCAAGAAGGGCGGTCCCGGTAGCGGCGAGACAGTTCGTGTTGTTTCCAGTGAGGGACGCTTCCTTGCTTGGGCGGCTTATTCGCCAGAGTCGACGATTCGCGCTCGTTGCTGGTCTTTCAAGGAAGAAGAGACGATTGATGCAGCGTGGTTTGAGAAGAAGCTTCGTGATGCTGTTGAAGCACGTGCTTGCTTGCGCGGTCGTACTAGTGCTGTGCGTCTTGTTTTTGGTGAAGCCGACGGACTGCCTGGCCTCATCGTGGATCAATATGCTGATTGTTTGGTAACGCAGTTCCAGGCGGCAGGTGTTGAGGCGCATCGTGAATTGATTGCTGACCTGCTCATGGAAATTACAGGTGCCAGAACAATCTTTGATCGTTCAGATGCCGCTACGCGCCAACGCGAAGGATTGCCGATTCGCAGTGAGTTGTTGCGTGGTGAAGAGCCGCCTGCGGCGATTGAGGTTGTGGAAGACGGCGTACGTTACGGCGTAGATGTGCGCGTTGGTCACAAGACGGGTTTTTATGTTGACCAGCGAGAAAGCCGATTGACGGCTCAGAGAGTTGCGGAGGAATTCCGACGCATTCATGGACGCGGAATGCGTGCACTTAATTGCTTCTGCTATACAGGTGGTTTCTCGCTTGCTCTTCTAAAGGGTGGTGCGACAGAAGTGGTTTCTGTTGATTCCTCTCAGGAGGCGCTCGATATGGCGGCTGCCAATGCGAGGCGTAATGGCTTTGAGGGGGATTGTGCCAAGTTTGTCTGCAAGGATGTCTTCACGTACTTGCGCGAGCTTCGAGACGCCGGTGAGAAGTTTGACTTGGTGATTCTCGATCCGCCTAAGTTTGCCTCGAATCATCGTCATGTTGATCGCGCGGCTCGCGCGTATAAGGACATCAATCTTAACGGTTTGAAGCTTCTTGAGGCAGGGGGCCAGCTCTTTACGTTCTCTTGTTCTGGTGCGGTGGATGTTGATCTGTTCCAAAAGATCGTGGCTGGTGCTGTTTTCGATGCCAAGGTGGATGCTTGGGCTGTCGGCCGTTTTGGTGGCGGTATCGATCATCCGCTTCTCATGACGTATCCTGAAGGCGAATACCTGAAGGGGCTTCATCTTTTGGTCAGGCCTTGAAGAGTAGACTGACTTAATACACAACCACGGGCTTGCCCGTGGTTGGTTCGTTATTGAAGAGGACACGCAAATGATGGTTGAAGAACAAGCGCCGGAAATTCCGGTGACGATCCTGACAGGCTTTCTTGGCGCCGGCAAGACGACGCTGTTGAACAGAATCCTCAGCGAAAATCACAGCTACAAGATTGCCATTATCGAAAATGAATTTGGCAAGGAGAATATTGATACAGATCTGCTCGTTCAGACGGACAAGGAACAGATCGTGAATATGAACAATGGTTGTGTCTGTTGCACGATTCGAGGAGATCTTTCCAAGGTTCTCACGGATCTTCGTCTTCGTCGCAACAAGGGAGAGATCCAATTCGACTATGTTGTTATTGAAACAAGCGGCGTAGCTAATCCAGGACCGGTCGCTCAGACTTTTTTTATGGATGATGCCGTAGCTGCCTTTTTCCGGCTTGACGGAGTGGTGACGGTTGTTGATTGCAAGCATGGCTCTGAGACTCTTGATCAAGAGGCGGCTGCACGTGATCAGGTCGGCTTCGCGGACCGTATACTGCTGTCGAAAACGGATCTGTGTAAGGCAGAAGAAATCGAGGCAATGGAACAGCGCCTGCGTCAGATGAATGCCCGTGCACCGATTCGTCGCGTCAATATGGGGGAATGCCCGGTTGATGAGGTTCTTAACATTACGGGCTTCAATATGAATGATGTCCTTGATGTGGATCCTGCGTTCTTCAATAACGACCATCACATGCATCATCACAACGACGATATTCATTCGTTCGTGTATGAGTCCGAGCGGCCGTTCAATCCCATGAAACTTGAGCGCTACATCGCCTCGCTTACGAGCGTTTATGGTCAGGACATGCTTCGTTACAAGGGCGTGCTTTATCTAACAGGGACCGATCGCCGAGTCGTTTTTCAGGGAGTGCACATGCTTGCCGTGAGTGATGTGCTTGATACGTGGGGCGAACGCAAACCGTTTTCCAAGATCGTATTTATTGGGCGAAACCTTCCTGAGGAAGCGATTAAACGCGGTCTTGCCACTTGCCTGGACTGAGGACTATCGTTCAATAAATGCAGTTTCAGGACTGGCTCTCAGGGAAGTTACTGAAACAAATCTCCCTTGGTCAGTTGGCAAAGGGTTGTATTTTCCTGTATAAAGCCATATTCCTGACGGCTACGTCGCTTGCGGCATGGCTGTACACTGCCAATCTAAATTACAAGATGAGAAGTTATGGGCACGACAAAACTTTTGACGATTGACGAGCTCCTGAATATGTCGGAAGACGACTATATGGATGAGCGTCAGCTCGCATTTTTCAAGAACCGCCTTCAGACGATGGAAGCGGAGCTTCGTGCAAATGCTGATCAGACGACGGTGAATCTTCGTGAAACGACGGTTGCTCCCGATCCGGCCGACCGCGCGACGATTGAAGAGGAGCATGCTCTTGAACTGCGTACCCGTGACCGCGAGCGCAAGCTTCTGAAGAAGGTTCAGGCAGCGATCAAGCGTATCGACGACGGAGAATATGGATATTGCGAGGAAACTGGCGATCCCATTGGGGTCGCTCGCTTGCTTGCTCGTCCGACTGCTACGCTTTCCCTTGAGGCTCAGCAACGCCGCGAACTCAAGCAGAAGCTCTACGGAGATTGATAAAGCGGGGGTAACCCTGACGGATATGCCTGGAATCCGGGTGTTCCCATGAACTCGGCAATCTTTGCCCGTAAAATGACGGGCGGTTGCCGAGTTTTTTTGTTTTCATGGTGCCCACTAAGGGAGGTCTATGCCAAAGTTGTGGCTGTTTGATCTGGATGACACGCTTTTCGAAGCATCGGGGGGCATGCTTCATAAGATTCATCTCTTAATGAATGAATACATGTGTCGGGAGCTTGGCATGGAGTGGGAGGAGGCTTCGGCGTTGCGGAGACACTATTGGATGGTTTACGGAGCAACGTTTCTGGGCCTTTGGAAGCATCACGGTATTGATCCGAGAGACTTCTTGAGTTATGCGCACGACTTTGATCCACGCCCTTATATTCAATTCAGCGGATGCCCAGTCGAGGATGTAAGAAGATTGCCTGGACGCAAGGTCGTCTTCACAAACGGGCCGCGCAATTATGCTCAGGCTGTTCTTCGAGCTCTTGAACTTGATCGTGTGTTTGATGGATTGGTTGCAAGTACCGATATGCATGCGTTGGGTGAATGGCGACCGAAGCCGAGTCGATTGATGTTTCTTATGACTTGTCGTCGGTGGGGAAGCGATCCTCGCAATACGATTTTTATTGACGACAGTCCGATGAATCTCATGGCTGCCCACGCAATTGGTATTACGACTGTATGGTGTACAGGCTATCGCAGGAAGAATGGCAGACTTTTCAACCGTTCTTCGAGAGCTTATGCAGATTTTTCGATCGGGCATATTCGAGAGCTTGCTCGATTGTGCTTTTGAACGCAAGGTGACAGTACTTTTAGCAATGGGTGTTTGAATGTTTTCGCGCATCGCCGCAGCTTATGCGCTGCTTGACGGTTTTCGTCGTCTGTTGGTGAACTTCTTCTTTTTCCTTACGCTCGTCGTAATGGTAACTGTTTGTTGGATGATTCAGAGGACACCCGATCTGCCTGACGGGACGCTGCTTCGCGTCGATCTTGCTGGCAAGATAAAGGAGGGAAGACCGGCTGAGCCGTCCTTTATGTTATCCATGCTAGGACGCGATTCTTTTGAGGCGGATACAAGGCTTGCTGATGTCATTGATGCACTCGATCGAGCGGCTGGTGATGAGCGCATTGTCGGGGTGGTGCTTCGTGTTGATGATTTGACTGGCGTAGGCATGGCATCTATCCGAGAAATTGGCGCTGCCATCGATCGTTATCGTCAGACCAGCGGTCGACAAGTATGGACTTGGAGTACTTCCTACACGCAACCGCAATATCTGATTGCCGCTCATGCTGATCATGTCGGAATTCACCCGATGGGAGATGCTGTTATTAAGGGGTTGTCTGCTACAACGCTTTACTGGGGGGCTCTTCTTGGTGCTGCAGGGCTTGAAATAGAGGTGCATAAGGCAGGCGCTTTTAAGAGCGCTCCGGAAGTCTTTACCTCAGGTAAACCCTCCAGCGAGAGTTTGGCTGCTCAAAAAAGCTACATGGATGATGCATGGTCGGGGTTGGTGGCACGTCTTGAGGCTCGTCGCGGTCTTGTTGATGGGGCAGTCGAAAAATTCATTGAAAAGCTTGTGGCCGATGGAGCTTCAGATCGCCCGCTTTCGGCTTTGTTCCAGACAGCGGGTTTTATTGATGAACTGGAGACACGCGATGAGTATCTGCAGAAATTGGCGGATAAGTATGCTGGTGGAAAAGTGAAGAATCTAAAGGTCGTCGATTCGTTGTCATATCTGACGACTGTTGACGAAGACGTAGCAGGAGATTGTGTGGCGGTGCTCATCGCTGAAGGGGAGATCACGGGGATACCTGAATTGGGTGGCATGACGCCTGATGCGATTAATGGTGTCATTGATGAGATAGAGGCGGATCCCAGAGTGCGTGCGCTTGTTGTGCGTGTCAATAGCCCGGGGGGAGATGCGGTCGCGGCCGAGCAGATTCGATCTAGACTTGTTGAGTACAAGAAAAATTCAAGGAATCCAGTAATTGTATCGATGGGGGATACGGCTGCTTCGGGGGGATATTGGATTGCTACGGCGGGTGACCGCATCGTAGCTGATCCACTTTCCATTACGGGATCGATTGGTGTGTTCGCAATGAGCGTGCATGCAGAGGGACTTCGTGAGGAGCTAAAGGTGGGGCGTGGCGGCTATCGAACGACGCCGCTTGCTGACTTTGGGAATATTGCAGCAGCACCTGGCAATGTCGAACGCAGACTCATCATGGGTGGCGTCAACCGTACGTATGCGGACTTTAAGAGGTTGGTGTCAGAGTCTCGGGGCATGTCAGTTGAGGAAGTCGAACGTGTCGCGCAGGGGCGTGTTTGGACGGGAGCTCAGGCCGTGAAGTTTGGCCTTGCCGATGCCCAGGGCGGGCTGGATGAAGCACTGAGGCTTGCGCGTCTTGAGGCAAAATTATCAGTTGAGGTTCGAACAGTGTTTTGGGAGCCCGTTGATACGTCTTGGCGTGGTGCGGTGCGTACTCTTCTTCAGAGCCGGGCCGGCGTTGCCGTGAGTCGTGTGCTCGAGACTCAGAGAATGCTTGATGCGATTGTTGCTCAGTCGAACCGACCGTTGGCATGGGCTCCATTTGCCCCAGCGTTGTAAACTACTGTTTTTCTGAATCTTTGCAAGGTACACGAAAGAACATCATGACGAACTCCGTTGAAGTTACGCTTCCTCGTCGCCGATCGAAGAATGAGCGTCGCATGGAGGTACTGCAACAGCTCGCAGGCATGCTCAACGAAACAACGCTTGAAAAGATTACTACGGCTCGAATTGCCGAAGCGATGGATATCAGCGAAGGGTTGCTTTACCGTTACTTTAAAAACAAAGCAGCCATGTATGACAGTCTGATTGACTTTATTGAGGAAAGTCTGCTGGGGCTCACCAGTCGTATCAGAACATCGGAGGATATGTCTGGCCTTGAGCAGGTAAGGGCTAGCGTGAAGGTGATGTTACAGTTTGCAGAAGCCAATCCTGGACTTACGCGTGTGATGACGGGACAGGTGCTTGTCTACGAAGATCGTAAACTTGTTGAGCGTATTGAGCGCCTGCATCAGGCTCTTGAATCCGGATTAAAGATGAGCTATCGCACAGCTGTTGCCGAAGGATTGCTCCCCGCCGATTTTGATGCGTCGGGCCGCGCGAGCATATTGATGGCGGCCGTGCTCGGCCAGTGGCAACGCTTTGTTTTAACGGGATTCAAAGTGCGCCCGGGCATCAAGAGTGTTTCAGACACGGAACTTTTTTGAAGCCCTGAAAAAAATACAAGGGGTCGCAAAATCATTTGCGGCCCCTTAGTCTTGTCGGATACCTCTTAATTAGATGGTCAGCTCCAGAAGGGGCATCGAACACCGGAGACCATCAATG